>JAESQY010000070.1 GCA_016764915.1 Aliivibrio sp.
ATAAAGGGGAACGAATTCGAGCGAGTCATGGTCATAATGGATGATGATGAAGCAGGCGGTTTCTTGTTCTCTTACGAGCAGTATTTCGGCGCGAAAGAACCGTCTGCAAGTACCATCGCGAAGATTAAAGCTGATGAAGAAACTAGCTTGGACCGAACTCGCCGGCTATTCTATGTCACCTCAACACGCGCAAAAAAAAGCCTTGCTCATGTGATTTATACAGCTGACGTCGAAAAGGCCCGGCAGAACTTATTATCGCGTAAGTTTGCAACCGAAGAAGAGGTTTTGTTGTTCCCATTCTGATTAAGTTGGCGGCTAGTTGTGCTGGAAATCCTTGCGGTTGCCGCGTCTCCCTCTAAGAACCATAGCATGGCGTCAATGGTAGAAGGTAAATGACAGATTTGGCCATTGCTAACCTCCACCGGTATTGCGAGCAATTAAGATGGCCTGAGAAGCCGATCACCAAATCCCTTGGAAATATGCATCGTGCTCATCGCCATTTTTGGAAATTGGTTCGCCACCTAACCCATCTCAGTCTCGACATCGTTGTACTCCTTTTGGAGCTAAGGGCGGGTTTTGTTATTATACACTGCATATCGCATAATCACGTAAGTGGCATTTTGGAATGGCTGCGTAGTGTACCGTATTTAAAATATGTTCGTGTGAGCCAAAGATCCGCAATAGGCAGATAGTATCAAATACCAAGGTCAAGATAGCTGTATTTACCATTACCAACCGATTACTAGTTAGCTGGCCAATAGCTAATTTTACAACATATTTCTTAAAGCAGAACGGCAAACTGTGGGCTTTTGTGACATTGGCTTGGTATCGCCTTCAAGACAGGGGTAAGCGTACAATAAAATTGTTGGGCGCTTCTTAAACACTATTATCTTGCAAAAAAATGCTGGGAAATGCTTTGAACATGGTCTATGGCAACACATGACCGACATACAAGCGCCTCAAGCAACCGGGCTTGAAACCCGCCATATCTTTTTCGACACGCAAGTTTATCGTACATATGGCCATGACCTTGGTGCGTCACTACTTAAAGTTTTTGCAGTCTACATCGAGGAAGGCATATTCGTTCTGCATACTACCGACATCACTTTGAGAGAGGTCAGCGCGCAACTTGATGCTATGCAATCAGAACTTGTTACGAAGGCCAACCGATCTGCCCGACTACTCGACCGTTGGAACAAGAAGTTGCATTCCAAACACAATCAACTTGCTGTTCCTGATCATCTGAATCTGCCAGTCTCGCCCACAAAGGCCTACCAAGATTTCGAACGGAAGTTGCTCTACGGTTGGAATGTAAAACGTCATGAAGCAGCAAACCTATCCATGGGATCGGTACTCGACCAATATTTTCTTCGCCAAGCACCATTTGACAAAGACGGGAGCAAGGAGTTTCCCGACGCCATGGCCCTACTGGCATTAGAGGCCTGGTGTGAACACGGAAATGAAAAATGTTACGTGGTCAGTAAAGACAAAGCGATTCAACGGGCAGCAGATAAATCTGACCATCTGATCGCTATAGACTCACTTGATCTACTGCTTTCTATTTTAACCTCTGCACAGGGCCATAGCATTGAGGTCGAAGTTGAAGATGCTTTAGTCGAGCCACCTCTATCAGATGTCCTTGAGAGTACAATTTCAGAAAACATGGGCCATTTCGGGGGGCTTTATGATGGCGATAAGATGGATGGCGAAGTCCAAGCTATTGAATTTACAACCTTAGATGAGATATCGTCGGTCACGATACTACGTGTAGACAAAGACAAGGTTACCTGTGTCCTAGGCATCAAAATTATCGTGAACGCCGAGATTTCATTTGATGATATGTCAGACTCTATATGGGATGGTGAAGATGGTCGCTATTATGGCGTTGAAACCGGTTGGGCCGAGGTTGAGGACACGATACTCATCAAACTTTTTGTTGAACTTGCCCGAGATGACGACGAGTTTGTACTGAACACCTTTCAGTTTATCACTCGCGATTTGACCGTCAGAGATTATAATTCCGATGGGTATCCGTACAAATAAATCACCCCAAGAAAGTTGTTTATTCAGGCTGGTGATACACGATTGTACGGTCTTTGCATCCCGGTTTGCAGATATGAACAACGTTTAATAATCCAAACGTCAACAAAGTGTAAGTGTGATGTAAATCTATTGTCGCAAATTGCTAGTGCAAGTCAGGATACTGCCACTAAAAAGGGCTCCAAGCGCTCCTTTACCAGCACAATTTTCCCATAAGATGGGTGCTGCGGTGAAGTTTGTGGAATAAATTTCAGGCCACTATATTTGCTATTTATCATTACCAATTGAGGGACGAATGGTAAGTTTGGGTGGAACGGTCCTCCATGCGTGGTACGTTCGTTTGACTAAGACCGAAGTAGACCTTCACTGCATGCGCGTGGGATTGGCAGTAGAGGGACGGGATGATAGCCAAAAGAGTGCAAGAGTAGCGGCTAAATTTTTGATGGGAGTTTAAATAATGGGACAAGCAAAGCACCGAATGGAGGCATACGCAAACGCTAAAGCAGAATTGCTTCAAATGAATTCTGACGATGCTCGCGTAGTCGCGGAGACTACAATCAAGCTATTTGATCGTTTCATACACCCCAAAAGGTACTTGGGAGGTTGCTATTATATAACAATGTTACTTCATCATTTTCTCACGTTTGAATTGGGTATCCCGACACTACCGATTGTAGGTTATGTGAATGATGGCACAGACAATGTCATGATTTCCCATGCCTGGCTAGAATTTGAAGGTACGAAGTCCGACCTGACGCTTAATCTGCCCAATCCGTCGACCCAGCAACCCTCAGGAGCTCTACTAGTACTCGATCAAGTGCTTATCAAAGGCCAGTTGTCATACAGCTATCACATCGAGCAGACCGAATCTGGCAGGGCTCAGACAGAATTGATGAGACGCGATCCGAACATCGCTGGGATACTTCACCACAAAGAGCAAGAACATCAAGCCATGCTCGAACGTGCTGCAGATGGCAACCTCTTGAAGGCTTACCTCGACGAAGCGCCACTCGAGTTTAGTTATGCTGCAATTACCAAAGTTTTACGCTGATCATTTGCCTTCTACGTCGCCATGAGCTCAGAGGACGTTTAGTAGCCATTCGTCGACGCTTATATTAGATCGCGTCCGGTTTTGTTGTGCTGGCTAATCAGATGGCTTCCATGGTAGTCTCAGCGAGTCTGAATCTATTGACAGTTCACTAGTTTGCATACAGATTTGGATCTGTTCCGGTGATTTTGAGCCAGGTATTACCGCCACTCTGGGACTCCGAGCAAGAATAGCCGCAAGTGCGATGACCGCGGGTTGCACACCGTACTCCAATGAGATATCTCGGAGCCCAGATTCCACGCTCCGAGTCATATCCGCTCTAAGTAATTGGGACCGTTTATTTGTGTGTCTAAAGTCACCGGGTTTAATTGCAACCTTGCTTGGCTTTCGAGAAGCTAGCAGTCCCCTGGCGAGTGGTGAATGGGCAACGAAGATAGTTTCGG
>JAESQY010000071.1 GCA_016764915.1 Aliivibrio sp.
AAGACATTCTAGAAGCTGAATTGCACAAAATCGGCGCTACACTTAAAGATGCCGAACAGTATGCACTAAGACGATTTAACGTAAATAGTGCTGATGAGCTCTACGCAGGTGTAGGAAGTGGTGATCTTCGCATTAACCAAGTGGTCAATCACATCAATGCACTGGTGAATAAACCGACGGCAGAAGAAGAAGATCAGAAAGTTCTGCAAAAATTGCAGTTATCTGAAGAGAAATCGGCTGAAAATATTCGATCTCAAAAAGATGCGATTGTGGTGGAAGGAATAGATAACCTCATGAATCACTTAGCCCGCTGTTGTCAGCCGATACCTGGTGATGAGATTGTAGGGTATATAACCCAAGGTCGAGGTATATCGGTACATCGTCGTGATTGTGAGCAGTTAGAAGAGTTAAAACATCATGCCCCAGAGCGAATTATTGATACGGTATGGGGGGGGGTGTCGTGGGGTCTTATAACTTAACATTACGAGTGACGGCACTTGAGCGAACAGGTCTACTCAAAGATATTACGTCACTGTTGGCGAATGAAAAAGTTCGAGTCTCAGGCATGAAAAGCCGTATGGACTATAAAAAACAATTAGTTATTATGGACTTTGAGCTTGAAGTACTCAATACCGATATTTTAACTAAACTAATTACACGTGTTGATCAGGTAAGGGATGTGATTGGTGCGCAGAGATTAAGCTAGTAAAGACTTAACATATTAAATGATAAAACCCACACCTAACTCAGGCGCGGGTTTTTTATTAAAGGAGATATCCGTGGATAAAGAGAATATTGAGCAGCTGTTAGCCATTATGTCCAAGCTGAGAGATGAGAAAAGTGGATGCCCTTGGGATAAAGAGCAAACGTTTGAATCTGTGGTGCCTTATACCTTAGAAGAGACTTATGAGGTGGTTGATGCGATTAATAATCAAGATTGGGACAATTTAAAAGAGGAGCTAGGTGATCTACTGTTTCAAGTGATCTTTTATAGTCAGATAGCCAAAGAGAAAGAGCTGTTTGAGTTTAGCGATGTGGTTGCGGGCATTAACCAAAAGCTGACTCGACGACACCCTCACGTATTTTCCGATCAAGTTTTTGTAAGCGAAGAGGAAATTTCGGCCAATTGGGAGCTTGAAAAGGCCAAAGAACGACAAGAAAAGCAGCAAAGTGATACCGCTAATCCAAGTGTTTTAGATACTGTTCCCGTTGCGCTCCCTGCATTGAGTCGTGCAAAAAAACTGCAATCTCGCTGTGCTAAATTTGGTTTTGATTGGGATACATTCGAGCCGGTAGCAGATAAAGTTAAAGAGGAACTTGATGAGGTTATTGAAGAGGTAATTCAAGAAAATCCCGATCAAGATAAAATTGAAGAGGAATTAGGAGATCTACTTTTTTCAGTGGTTAATATGGCCAGACATTTAGGTAAAGATCCTGAGCAGGCATTAGCCAAAGCAAATCACAAATTTACGCGGCGCTTCAAAGCTGTTGAGACAAAAGTGACTCAAAAAGGTCTTGTATTACAAGAGTGTAGCTTAGAGGAGCTAGACCTAGAGTGGGAAAGTGTTAAGCTCGATGAACGGAATTGATTTAAAGCAAAAAATAAATCGAATGAGTGTGATAAGTTTCACGTTGTGCACATAAGGTGGTTCTGGTATATTTTCATCCCGTCCAGATCTATCCATTTTATACCTCACACACCAACTTCAGGTTACGTATGACGACGAATTA
This sequence comes from Aliivibrio sp., assembly GCA_016764915.1. Classification (GTDB taxonomy): domain Bacteria; phylum Pseudomonadota; class Gammaproteobacteria; order Enterobacterales; family Vibrionaceae; genus Aliivibrio_A. The sequence continues at coordinate 1,732 of JAESQY010000071.1, forward strand.
CATTTTTGTTACTGGAGGGGTTGTATCCTCTCTTGGTAAAGGTATTGCAGCAGCATCATTAGCCGCTATTCTTGAAGCTCGTGGCTTAAACGTCACTATGTTGAAGCTTGACCCATATATCAATGTTGACCCAGGCACTATGAGCCCAACTCAACATGGTGAAGTGTTCGTGACCGTTGACGGAGCGGAAACTGACCTAGATTTAGGCCATTACGAGCGTTTTATCCGCACCAAAATGACCAAACGTAATAATTTTACTGCGGGACGCATTTATGCGGATGTACTCCGTAAAGAGCGCCGTGGTGACTATTTGGGTGCAACGATTCAGGTAATTCCTCACATTACTAACGCAATTAAAGAACGTGTAATCTCTGGTGCTGAAGGTTATGACATCGCTTTCGTTGAAATCGGTGGGACTGTCGGTGATATCGAATCATTACCATTTATGGAAGCGATTCGCCAGTTAGCCATTGAACTTGGTCGTGAACACACGATGTTTATGCATTTGACTCTTGTTCCTTATCTTGCCGCTGCTGGTGAAGTGAAAACCAAACCAACACAACACTCGGTAAAAGGGCTGCTTTCAATTGGCATTCAGCCAGATATTTTAGTTTGTCGCTCTGATCGTAATATTCCATCGAATGAACGTAAGAAAATTGCCCTTTTCTGTAATGTACAAGAGAAAGCGGTTATCTCAATGAGAGATGTAGATTCAATCTACAAAATCCCACAACTTATTAAAGCGCAAGGTCTAGACGATATTGTCTGTAAGCGTTTTAGCATTGATGCGCCAGAAGCGGATCTTTCTGAGTGGGAGCAAGTTATTTATGAAGAAGCCAATCCGACTTCAGAAGTAACCATTGGTATGGTCGGTAAATACACTGAGCTACCAGATGCATATAAATCTGTTAACGAAGCATTAAAGCATGCAGGACTTAAAAATCGATTGAGCGTCAAAATTCAGTATGTTGATTCACAAGATGTAGAATCAAAGGGAACTGACATTCTTTCAAAATTAGATGCTATTTTAGTTCCTGGTGGATTTGGTGATCGTGGTGTTGAAGGTAAAATTCTTGCCGCGCAATACGCTCGTGAAAATAATGTCCCTTACTTAGGGATCTGTCTAGGCATGCAAGTCGCATTAATTGAATATGCACGTAACGTGGTTGGCATTGAAGGGGCTAACTCAACTGAGTTTTCTAAAGAGACGCCTTTCCCTATTGTTGGTTTGATCACGGAATGGGTCGATAGCGAAGGCAACATTGAAGAGCGTACAGAGAAGTCAGATCTTGGCGGAACCATGCGTTTAGGTTCTCAAATTTGTCACCTTGCAAAAGGTTCTAAGGTACGTGAGCTTTACGGTAATGCCACGATTGAAGAGCGTCATCGTCACCGCTATGAAGTAAATAACAACCTACTTCCTAAATTAGAGAAAGCGGGACTGAAGGTTTCTGGGTTATCATCCGATAAGAAGTTAGTGGAAATCATTGAGCTTCCAAACCACCCTTGGTTTGTGGCTGCGCAGTTCCACCCAGAATTTACGTCAACCCCTCGCGATGGACACCCATTGTTTGAAGGTTTCGTAAAAGCGGCTGGCGAAAATCAGCGCAATGAATTCGATAAATAGATTTATAGGTAGCTGTAGTGGTTTGTTCGTTACAGCTATTTTTTGCTTTTAATTTTTAATTTTTAAAAAGTATGGAGAGAAACATAATGTCTAAGATCGTTAAAGTGCTAGGTCGCGAAATTATTGATTCACGTGGCAACCCAACAGTTGAAGCAGAAGTACACCTAGAAAGTGGTTTCGTAGGTATGGCTGCTGCTCCTTCTGGCGCATCAACGGGTTCTCGTGAAGCTCTTGAACTTCGTGATGGCGACAAAGCACGTTTCCTAGGTAAAGGTGTTCTTAAAGCTGTTGCTGCTGTAAATGGCCCAATCGCTGAAGCTCTACTAGGTAAAGATGCAAAAAACCAAGCTGAAATTGATCAGGTTATGATCGATTTAGATGGCACTGAGAACAAAGCTAAATTTGGTGCAAATGCAATCCTTGCTGTTTCTCTAGCAAACGCAAAAGCTGCTGCTGCTTCAAAGAGCATGCCGCTTTACGCTCATATTGCAGAGTTAAACGGTACTCCAGGTGTTTACTCTATGCCTCTACCAATGATGAACATCATCAACGGTGGTGAGCACGCAGATAATAACGTTGATATTCAAGAATTCATGATTCAGCCTGTTGGCGCTCCAACTTTTAAAGAAGGTGTACGTATTGGCGCTGAGGTTTTCCATAACCTTGCAAAAGTACTTAAATCGAAAGGCTTAAGCACTGCTGTTGGTGATGAAGGCGGCTTCGCTCCTAACCTTGAGTCTAACGCTGCTGCACTTGCTGCAATTAAAGAAGCGGTTGAAGCTGCAGGTTATGTACTTGGTAAAGACGTTACTCTTGCTATGGATTGTGCTGCATCTGAGTTTTACGACAAAGAAGCGGGCAACTACAACATGAAAGGCGAAGGTAAAGTTTTCACTTCTGAAGAGTTTAACTTCTACCTACAAGATCTTGCTAACCAATACCCAATCGTTTCTATCGAAGACGGTCTTGACGAGTCAGATTGGGATGGTTTCAAACACCAGACTGATCTACTAGGTAGCAAAATTCAAATCGTTGGTGATGACCTGTTCGTTACAAACACGAAGATTCTTGCTGAAGGTATCGAGAAAGGCGTTGCTAACTCTATCCTTATCAAGTTTAATCAAATTGGTACACTTACAGAGACTCTAGCGGCAATCAAGATGGCTAAAGATGCTGGTTACACAGCAGTAATTTCTCACCGTTCTGGCGAAACTGAAGATGCAACTATCGCTGATCTAGCGGTAGGTACCGCTGCAGGTCAAATCAAGACCGGTTCTATGAGCCGTTCTGACCGTGTTGCTAAGTACAACCAACTTATCCGTATCGAAGAAGCATTAGGTGAACTAGCACCTTACAACGGCCTTAAAGAAGTTAAAGGTCAAGCTTAATTCTTTATGAATAAGTGAGTTTTCTTCAGCGCAAGCTGAATTGAAAAAGAACAGTAAAAACCGTCTCTTAATGAGACGGTTTTTTTATGGGTATTATTAAAGCGGCTAAGAGAACAACCTGAAATGGGTATGATATGATACTGCATTAGCCATATTCCTCTTGTTATACGGTTTTTCTAGGAGTTTACATGCGTTTACTAGCACTGTTATTAGTCTTCTTACTTGGATGGTTACAATACACTTTCTGGGTTGGAAAGAACGGAATGGCAGATTACTCATCAGCAAAACAAGATGTAGAGATCCAGAAGCAAGTCAACGAGGATTTGAAAAACAGAAATGACCAAATATATGCTGAGATCAGTGACCTACGAAAAGGCTCCGAAGCGATTGAAGAGCGAGCCCGCCACGAGTTAGGTCTGATAAAAGAAGGGGAAACATTTTATCGAATCATTGGTGATTCAAAACAGGATTGAGTAACATTGAGCATGCTTAATAATCAAAAAATTTGTGCGATTGTTCCCGCAGCTGGTATTGGTAGTCGAATGAAAAGCGACAGACCTAAGCAGTATATGAAAATCAATGGTATGACGGTTTTAGAACATACTGTTATGCGTCTTCTTAACCATTCTGATATTGATCATATTGTCATCGCCATTAATGAACATGATCCCTACTTCTCGACATTATCACTTAACCGAGATCCACGCATCAGTGTAGTCAATGGAGGAAAAGAGCGATCTGATTCGGTTCTTTGTGCTTTAAAGTACCTCCAGACAGCCCTTAATTATGACTGGGTAATGGTGCATGATGCGGCAAGACCTTGCTTACAGGGTGATGATATTGATAAACTTATTACTGCAGCACGTTCGCATTCAGTTGGCGCAATATTAGCGACGCCAGTAAGAGATACCATGAAGCGTGGTAATGGTTTGCAACACAATGTTATCGATCATACGGTGAGTCGAGAGAACCTTTGGCATGCGCTTACCCCTCAAATGTTTCCGTTGAAAAGTTTGATAAAAAACCTCACTCTGACATGGGAAAGAGGTGATGTAATTACCGATGAAGCTTCTTGCTTTGAAGCAAATAATTTAATGCCTATGTTAGTGCATGGTCGAGCAGATAATATAAAGATCACCCAGCCTGAAGATCTTGCTTTGGCGGCGTTTCACTTAAATCTCAGTGATAAAAAGGAGAGATAGAGTGCGAATTGGACACGGTTTTGATGTGCATAAATTTGGTGGAGATGGTCCAGTTATTATTGGTGGTGTCGCAGTTCCATATGAGCAGGGATTGATTGCACACTCAGATGGCGATGTCGCGCTTCATGCGGTTTGTGATGCTCTTCTTGGTGCTATCGCAGAGGGTGATATTGGTCGTCACTTTCCTGACACTGATGATAAGTGGAAAGGTGCAAACAGTAGAGAGTTACTAAAGGATGTCTACCGCAGAGTTAAAGAGCGAGGCTTCATACTCGGTAATGTTGATGTCACTATTATTGCTCAAGCACCGAAGATGGCCCCATTTATAGAGAGTATGTGCCAAGCGATAGCGGATGATCTGCAAACCGATATTCGCAATGTTAATGTCAAAGCGACCACATCAGAAAAGCTTGGTTTTACTGGGCGCAAAGAGGGTATTGCATGCGAATCTGTCGTACTATTAATGCCTTGTGATCACGAGTAAAAACTCCATCTCCGTTATAAAGTTTAAGGTGTAAACATGTCAAGTGTAATGAGTGAATTCAGTTGGTTGCAAGGGCAGCCTCTCAGCCAAGGTAAAATTAAAGTATCACCTCAAGACTTTATTGTTAAAGAGATCCTTGGTTATGAGTTTAGTGGCACGGGTGAGCATTTGATGCTGAACATCCGTAAAACGGGTGAAAATACGAAATATGTTGTTAATGAGTTAGCAAAGGCATGTGGTGTTAAATCACGGGATGTGAGCTGGGCAGGACTTAAAGATCGCCACGCAGTAACCGAACAGTGGTTGAGTGTTCATCTTCCGGGTCAAAGCGATCCTGACTTAACCGCATTTGTTGATTCTCACCCAGGCATCGAGATTATCGCGACGGCGAGACACAACAAAAAACTGCGTCCAGGGGATCTGAAAGGTAATGCTTTTGAATTAAGAGCGACTGAAGTGACGAACCTTGAAGAGGTTGAAAAACGTCTGCAGTCCATTGCCATTGATGGTGTACCAAATTATTTTGGTGAGCAGCGTTTTGGTCATAACGGAAATAATGTTACTGAAGCCCGCCGATGGGGAAGAGAAAACGTTAGAACTCGTGATAACAGCAAACGCAGTTTTTATCTCTCTGCTGCTCGTTCATGGATATTTAACCAAGTGCTTACTAAGCGCATTGAACAAAAGTCGTTATTAACCGTTTTGGTTGGAGACATGCTGCTTGATAATGATGGTCGTGTGGTATTAGCCAATGCGCCCATGCCCAAAATACGGCCAGCCACCCGTTTAGGGTCAAACACATCTAAA
>JAESQY010000072.1 GCA_016764915.1 Aliivibrio sp.
AAATTGGGACGTCGCTTGGCCGCCGACAAAGCCGGATAGCAAGATGTTGATTGATGAAATCGTCAATCCAAAGCCGACTGCTTCAGTAATACCGGAGACGAAGCCACCGCTCAGGAAGAACAACGCTGTTGCCAGCCCTTCAATGACGGTAAGGCCACCAAAAAGAAGGAGGCTTTTCTCCATATCGACCTTAACAGGTCGACGAAGCAAATTATGGGTAATCCGAAACACTGTTTGGCTTTGAAGGGCCGCATGTATTTCTTCCCCAATCATTAAAAGGCGTGCTGCGGCACTGTCAGCAATCGCCTTGATCTTGGCCTCGGCAGTGTTGGCTAGGGGATCAGGTGATGAATCGTCACTCTCGACCTTTGCTTCAATTTCCTGAGTTCGGCCAAGAAGAGAAATGATTTTGGTCTTCAACCCGGCAATCACATCACGTTTCCAGCTTGTTAATTTAGTGCCGATGCCGACACCAAATGCGGCACCAATCATCGCATCTGCATTATTCGAATTTGCCATTTAAAATGTCCTTTCACGAAAAGAAAACCGTTGTCGGGATATCCCCGACAACGGCTGAATTATTGCTATTTTTTGAGTATGCTCAGTCGATGATGCAAAAGTGCATTGAGGCCAGTATATGCAGCCGCCAATGCGGCAAGCATATGTGTGACCTTTGCCAACTGAACCCAGCTATCGCCATAAAATGTAGTAACCAAGGCCTTTGCAAACGGCCAACTAACACCGTGCAGTATTGGCGCAACGAGCCAAACGCCCAACAGCGAGAATGTGAATGCAAGGTGGATAACAGTTCCATCATCAATGAGATTTGTTTGAGGAGATGTGTCAGTGTCCTCATTGGTATCTGGTCGTGTTTTACTGCTAAGAATTTTCATCTCTTTTACCTTTCGTAGATTTGTCGAATGGGAAAAAATGGCATCAATTGTCGACAGCTAAGGTTGCTGCGCGTCATTGGTTTCTGCTTGGTAGAAAACTGACCGTATCATTGTGGAAGCTGTACTTTGGGAGGTTAGGCGCAATTCCCCGAAAGGAATTGCGCCAGATACTATGCCTCGTTGTTGTTGCTTGCACGTAAGCCCAGAGCATTGCGCGCTCTGGAAAACAGGCTTGATACAAGCTGAAAATCACTCGTAAACGCTCGGTGCATTGCTTACGGCAAAGCATTGGACTTGTGCGCAACATTGTCGTTGCTGGAGCGCACTCCCCACAACATTGCACGCTCTGGAAAATATGCGCGGTACAGGCTGAGAATTACCCTAAACCGTTCAGTGTTTTCAGCTCGCAATATTATAGCGGTTGTTCGAGGTTTCGGTGATTTCAGGGAATCCCGCCACCATTCGTCCGGACAATCTAATACTGAATCAGTGTTGAGGAAAACTTCGTTCCCGTTTTCATCGGCAAAATAACCCGGAAGGTCCCGATATTTATCAATGAAAAAATCAAGACATTTTCTATGTGGGAGCGTGTTGATAGTATCACGAACGCTATTGATACCATCCAATCTGAACAACGGTCTTCTTAACTCAGCATCAGTGACAATCTTGAAAACCTGATCATCGTTAAATTGATCAAGGAAGTGATTTTGGTCTAATCCGTATACCTTCACATTGGGCATAGTATTTACCTCGCTTGCACGCCAACAGATTACCTTGAATACGAGACACACTTCTTCGTTTGCCAAAATTCTAAAACATGGCGTTGCTATATAAAATGTCTGATAATTACATGTATATGTTGGTCTTGTTGCTCTTCCGGAACCTGCGGCGGAGAGGCTTTACGCCTACCAATCACACCTTAAATAATCTATGAAAACCCAAAAGTCAAGAATGGCATGCCATTTTAATTTAAATCTAACTCTTGAGCCAAAAGTTCTATCGCTCGTTCGAGAGCTTCGCGTTTGTTAGGGAATTTTTCGGCGCATTTGTTGAACAGCAAACGATGCTCCTCATAAACTCTGGGTGAAAGCTGTTTTGCCAGTCGATTGATGCTCGCTGTCGGCCCCTTGTCTGGATCTGACAAAGGCCCAATATTTTTTCGATAAATACGCTTTCCTGGTTTTTTCTCTGCCACAATAAGGTTTTGTTTATTAAGTATTTTTTCAATGCTCTTTAGTGTAAGCGGTTTGTCTTTTGGTTGTCCAACTTTATCCGTATCAGCTTGATCTGGTTCGATATTTTTAGATCGTGTTTTTTTTGCCGCGTCAGCATGTTTTTGATTTTTTGGCTTGGCCATCGTTCAATCTCAACTAATTAGGAATTGAAATCATATACTAGAAGAACCCTCATATTGCTACCGTCGGATGGTTCTCAATAAAAAGGGTGGGCTTGCACGGTTGTTGAAACAATCGCATATCTAACGGGTGTGAATTAAATTTTGTGGCAAGGTACCAAATGCGAAAATCTATTTCCGTTGTTTCAAAGCAGAACCGCCCTCTAAATATATTGGCAGACTTTCTATTAGAAAACGCTTCCAGTTTAATTGATAAACTAGATACTTTTGAACTGATCGTTGGTAGTGGAGCCTTGCTTGGCAGCGGAGAACCGCCGGTCACCTGTATTAAGATTGTAGCGATCATTGAATCTCCTGATGCAGAATCTGAAGACGACTTAGAAATTATAATTTCATTACTCAATCAACGAGCAAGTGAACTCAATATCGAAATCAGTTTTGAAGAACAGTAACGCCTTCCACCTGGAGGAGAAACAGGGTAAAATAGTTGTACTTTGTCGGTGATATCAAATGCACGTAGATTTGAAACGTAACTACTATCTAAACCGAAGCCTTGTCAAAATTGATACTGTCGCAAGCATTACGTTGATGATGTTTTTCGTGTTTTTTACAAAATCCCTAGCAACGTTTCTGATGCCGTTGTTGATGTTTTTTCTATTTTACATCCCCAGACATATCTATCAATTGGTATCCAAAAAACATCAACAACATTCACTTCCACCAAATATTCGAACATTAGTATCATCAGTGATCGCGGTGCCGCGTAATGTTATATTTATGAGAAGCAGAAACAATGATTGCGGATCTATTTCACTTTTCGTTGTCCATATAGTCTTATTGCCCGAATTCTTTGAGAACGATCTGCAAAACCCTAATAAACAAGCGATCCTCCTTCATGAGTTTGCACATGGTAGTTTCACCGACTATCTTTCCGTGGGGTGGATATGGTTTGCATGTTTCCTTATTGCATATATTTCGTTTCAGTACTTTTGGGCACTCGATGGCGGAGAGGTAAGGCAACTACTTGCTAATTCTCATGCTGATTTATCTCTAGAAATCCCACTTTTAGGCTTTTTAATTATTTGCGGTTTTGACTCGGTTTGGATGTTGCACCGTCGAGAAATCAATGCTGACTTCGGTGCGTTCTTTGGTCGCCCCAAACAACTTGTCAGTTTTCTTGAGTACCAAAAAAGGAAAAATAAGTATTTTAAAATAGGCAAATGGCAATTTGAAACCAAATTGAAGAATTGGTTCCTTCATCCAACTTATGAGCACAGGCTGTCTGTAGTTACTGGAAGAATGGAAATTCGAAGCATTAGCATATTGTTTCCGGCAATTTTAGCAGGCATTTGCCCCACCTACATCCTATTTGTCTTGATTGGTTCAGTCTACACTTCAACCAATCTGGATGCAGAGATTGCATCAGTGGTAACACTCCCACTGAGTATTTACTGCCTTGTGCAATTAGGCATCGCCTTAAACGATTTTTATGGCAATAAGTCCATTTTAAATTCTATGGATAAATTCATGCTCTGGCTTGGTATGCTCATTGGGTATGAATTTTTTGTAGTTGTACTTTTGTACGCTGTGGATTCTAACGGTGAAGGGCAATTTGTAGTTACAGCGTCAAATGGTGAGATTGTTACCCTGGAATTGCAGATGGTGATTGCTGCTGTCTTTATGGGGCATGTACTATTTTTCCTACACTCTAAGTTGAGCGCGCTCGTCACCGGAAGGATATTTCTTGGCATGTTCGCGACACCAGCCTATGCATTTGTGATCATCGCGTTAATAGCAGGTATCCAAATGACCGGAAGCGTGGATATAAAAACCGTAATTGGTGTTTCGGGCGTTGCAATTGCGGTTTCCATTTTCTTGATGTTGGTTTTGGAGATACTTCTTCACAAAGTAACATTATTTGCATCCCCTCTTTACATCAAAAATTTTTGGAAGCTGAAGTCTACACGTGCGCCGTAAAGGAGCAATCTATGAATGCCTCAGGGTTGCAACAAATACAGCTGGGAATCCGCAATATCTTATAGATCGGCCGGAGCCCACTTGCCGTTGGATTAAGTGAAACTTTGATATTTTAGCTCAATTCGCGTATAATAATGGGAGTAGTAAATCTGGGTGCAAATTCATCCAGTCAAGCTTAGAAAACCTGCGTAAACATCGATCTTTAACAAGGTCGGATGGCCACTAAATAAAGTCTCCGACTGAATAGGTGGCGGTATGTTTACGTACTTTTCTAACGTCCGACCACCAAGATCAAACTTAATAACAATTTGAGGGTGGATTGGACAATAACACAGACGATTTTGACAAGATTGAAACCGCCGCCGCTGAGAAGCGGAGGATGCAGGACTTTGACGACCTCCAAAATGAATTGTCGGGTAATGAAGTTGGACGTGTTTCACGGTTTCTATCCCCAGAAGCACGCGCTGCGCTAATTGCGAAGCGCAATGGTAGTAGTACCTCAGCATTATCGGCACTGGATGTTTTGTTGCTGAATGATCCTGTTTACGCTCAAGCTTACAGCGATACGATGGGCGCTTTGGAAAACGCAGAACAAGCAACCGCTCGAGCATTGGATAAAGCAATCACCAATGTGGAGAAGTCCGAAGCCGCGCTTGCAGATACATTAGAGCGAGCAGCAAGATTACCGAACGGAACTCGGGTTTTTCGCGATGGTCAAAGCCAAGTCTGGACGGAGGATGATATTCGAGTAGACGATGATCAGGCGGATGCCATCGAATGGCGTGGAAACGAACCCAGCCGTGAAGCTTATCTTGAGCAGCGTAACGAAAGCCAGAATGCGAAAGCCGCAGTAACTGAAATCCTCACCTACCAAACGGATGTGTTGGGGCGTATTCGTGACAAGATGTCAGATGCCGATAAGCCAGCAACGACTGATGACATGGAGAAGTTCCAAGCAGAGATCAGAGAAAATCAACCAGCCCCCGTTCAAAATGACATTGCCCAAATCAACACAAATAATCTGGCGGAAACAACGGCCAAAATTGGCATCCCAACGCTGGACTAGTCTCTATCACTAAATTTTCCACACGCTCGTTCGATAGAAGCGGCAACAATGCCAGCAGGATGATGATCAAGGTATTTTGCCATTGTTTCTAGAATTGTCTTGTTCCGACGGAACCTCGTCTCATCATCCTTAAAATACCAGTTGTCGATGCAATCCGCCATTTTGGTGTGGGTTTGGGTTGTTATAACACCAGCCATACTAATTGAAATTTGAAGGAAGGAATCTTGTGCGGATTTTTCCCAGCCAAGAAACTTCTTTGCCGTAAAACCAGCCATAGCATACGTTGGTATGCCGTTAATCAGTAAAACTGCGATAATGCTTGCAGCAATGCGTTTCTTTGGCATGCTCATAAAGGAAGGATATTGTTAGAATAAAAATATGATTGAATTATGTGTAATATGAAATCTGAAGCCCGCAGGATTGGGGCAACCGACATTTTCACCCCAAAGATCAAAACCTCAATAGTCACGCGCACAAAAGGGTTCGGTTTTGTGCAAGTGCGGAGGTGATGATGAGTGTATGGCCTGACATTGCGAGTTCTGGTCGGCGTATTGGATATGCGCGGGTGAGTACAGCGGATCAAAAGCTTAGAATGCAACTAGACGCGCTCAAAGCAGTGAACTGCGATTCAATCTATTCAGATCATGGTGTGTCTGGTGCAAAATCCAGCCGCCCCGGCCTTGATAAAATGTTGGCTGATATTCGACCGGGCGACACCGTAGTTGTTTTCAAACTAGACCGATTGGGACGTTCTGTTTTGCATCTCGCAGACCTGTTGGTACTGTTTCGAAACGAGGGCATTCATTTTTGTTCACTTGCAGAAGGCGTCAACACAATGACCCCCGGCGGCAAACTGATCTACCATCTATTCTCAGCTTTCGCAGAGTTCCAGCGTGACGTGATAATCGAAAACACTAAAGAAG
>JAESQY010000073.1 GCA_016764915.1 Aliivibrio sp.
CAGTACCGCCATAATAAACGGCATAGGATCAACGCCATAACCCAATGAAATACTATAAGCGATCGGAAATGAAAGGGCAGCCGCCGCATTATTGGTCACCAACTCGGTCAGCACCAAGGTCAGTAGATAGACGGCAACCAGTGCACCATAGACTCCCCATCCACTGAAAGCCTCAATAAAAAGGTGTCCCACTTTTAACGATAAACCCGTAGACAACATTAACTGCGCCACTGACAGAGCGGATCCGACTATCACCACAATATCAATGGGGAAACGCCGTCTTAACTCAGACATGGTGACAATACCAAATGCGAGAAGCAGCAACATATAGACCGACAGCCCTTTGATAATCGGCACAATCTCTAACAGAGAAAACAGTATCACCGAAGCAAAACCTGCCAGTACTAAGCTGCTCTTTTTGCTGTCCAGTCTGGCACTTGAATCAAGATCATTAACCAGTACAAACTCTCTTGATAACTGCTGTTTATTGGCTTCAAAACTTTTACCCGGTACCAGCACTAAAGTGTCACCCGCAAACAGTTCTATGTTGCCAAGCCCACCTTCTAAACGCTCGTGCCCTCGACGAATAGCCACAACAACGGCATCAAAACGCTCTCGAAATTGTGCTGATTTAATGGTTTTCCCTCGAATGCTACCTGACTGACTGACCACCACTTCAAGTAAATTTTGACCATTTAGATGGTGTTGACCAAACAGGTTTAATCCATTGATCTCTTGCAGCGTAGCCACACTCTCAACGTCGCCACAAAACAGTAAACGATCGCCAGCGACTAATATCGTATCAGGTTCGACTGGTGCCATCGTTTGACCATTGCGAATGATCTCAGCCAGAAACAGCCTACGTAGTGCGCGCAATTTATTTTCAGCGATCGATTTACCAACCAGAGGCGAACCAGTTTCAACTCTCGCTTCTAGAAAATAAGGAAGATCATCTTGAGAGCTATCATCATAATTAGGCAACAAATAGCTCATCGGAATTAGCAGAATTAAACCACCCGCTAACACGGCTAAGCCAATCAATGTTGGCGTGAAAAAACCTAAACTAGGCAGCCCTGCATCCACCACAAAACTGTTGATGATTAAATTGGTTGAGGTTCCAATTAAAGTTAGGGTACCGCCTAAAATAGCCGCATAAGAGAGCGGGATCAGTAATTTTGAAGGGGCATGACGTTGATTGCGTTTTACCGCACCGATCAAGGCCACTACCACCGCTGTATTATTGGTAAAAGAGGAGAGCAGTGCGGTAGAGAGACCAAGTTTGGTGATAACCACACCAAGACTGCCTTCTGAAATTTGACGACCAACCCAACTGATCAGTCGCGTTTTTTCCAACGCGCAAGAGGCAAGGATCAGCAACACCAGCGTTAACAGTGATGAGTTAGTGAAGTTTTTAGCAACCCCTGCTAACTCAATGAAACCCGAGATAAATGCGACAAATGCAGCGCCTGCAAATATGAAACTCGGTTTCAAGCGACTCACAATAAGCAGAGCCACTATCACCATCAACATAACGAGAACGAATCCTTGATCCCACGACATTGACTTACCCTAGTAATTGACTGATATCTTTAGCATCCCAGTGTGGGAAGTGCTTACGAACCAGCGCATTAAATTCAATTTCAAACGCACTCACATCACCAATGAATTGCGGTGCACTTTCTGCCAACACCTCACTGATCATGCCGGCACCCACCGTCACATTAGAGAGGCGATCAATAATAATAAAGCCTCCAGTATCGGCGCAATTAGCATAACGGTCAACTGCCACCGCTTCTGTCAGAGATACCTCACATAAACCAATACCGTTTAACGGCAAGCTTTGAGCTTCAAAGGTATTTAGGTTGTTGATGTCAATTTGATGTTTCACCGCTTCAATTTGACCCACGGTTTTCTTACTGGCCACTTTAATGTCGTATTGACGGCCGGGTTGCAGCTCTTTCTCTGTCATCCAAACAATATCGGCTAAGAAGCGGTTACTCGGAATTAATGTTGAATCCGCAGCAACTAAGAGATCACCTCGACTAATATCAATTTCATCCTCTAAAGTGATGGTAATTGCCAGACCAGCTTGAGCCTGTTGTAACTCCCCATCAAAAGTAACAAGAGAGGCCACTTTTGAGGTTTTCCCCGATGGTAGGACTTTTATTTCATCGCCGACCTTCACTATTCCCGATGACAAGGTGCCTGAAAAACCGCGAAAGTCTAAATTAGGACGGTTAACGTATTGCACTGGAAATCTAAAATCGCCCTGAGTCTTATCCTGATGTATATCCACGTCTTCCAATATCGAAAGCAATGGCTGGCCAGTAAACCACGACAGGTTTTCGCTGTTGTTGACCACATTATCGCCTTCAAGTGCCGACAATGGGATCAGTTCAATGCTCAGGTTTGGGTTATTCAATTTGGCAGAGAAATCCAAATATTGCTCACTGATCTCTTCAAATCGCTGCTGTGAGTAATCAACCAGATCCATCTTATTGATCGCCACAACAAAGTGACGAATACCCAACAGACTAGCAATGTAAGAGTGTCGACGTGTCTGATCCAACACCCCTTTACGCGCATCAATCAAAATGATCGCAACATCACAAGTCGAAGCACCTGTTGCCATGTTACGAGTATACTGCTCATGCCCCGGCGTATCGGCAATAATAAATTTACGCTTCTGGGTTGAGAAGTAGCGATAAGCCACATCAATCGTAATACCCTGCTCTCTTTCCGCTTGCAACCCATCCACTAATAACGCCAAGTCAGGTCGATCACCGGTGGTGCCAACTCGCTGGCTGTCGGAGTGTACCGCGGCCAATTGATCGGCATAGATCTGCTTTGAGTCATGCAGTAAACGTCCAATCAGTGTACTTTTTCCATCATCAACAGAGCCACAAGTTAAAAACCTCAGCATAGATTTATGTTGATGTTGCTGCAGATATTTCTCAATACCAAGCTCTGCCAGTTGCTGTTCTACTTCGCTGTTCATTACTCTCTCCCTAGAAATAACCTTGCCGTTTCTTCAATTCCATTGATCCTGATTGATCATGATCGATCGCTCGACCTTGGCGTTCACTAGAAGTTGCGACCAACATCTCTTCAATAATCCCAGGCAGTGTATTAGCTTCAGATTCAACAGCGCCTGTCAGTGGGTAACATCCGAGCGTTCTAAAACGTACATTTTTATGTTCGATCTTTTCGCCCTCTTGCAGCTCCAGCCTCTCATCATCCACCATGATCAACATGCCATCGCGTTCAACAACAGGGCGTTTTTCTGCTAAATAAAGTGGCACAATTTCAATATTTTCTAGGTAAATGTATTGCCAAATATCCAGCTCAGTCCAGTTAGACAAAGGAAAAACACGAATACTCTCTCCCTTGTTTACTTGTCCATTATAGGTTTTCCAAAGCTCAGGTCGTTGGCTCTTAGGGTCCCACGTATGATTTTTATCTCGGAATGAGTAGATACGCTCTTTGGCTCTAGACTTCTCTTCATCGCGACGTGCTCCACCAAATGCCGCATCAAATCCATAATGATTCAGTGCTTGTTTCAACCCTTGGGTTTTCATTATGTCAGTATGCTTTGACGAACCATGAACAAACGGATTAATGCCCATCTCTATACCTTCTGGGTTCTGATGTACCAAAAGGTCAAAGCCATACTTTTTAGCCGTTTTATCACGGAACTCAATCATCTCTTTAAACTTCCAGTCGGTATCAACGTGAAGCAGTGGAAAGGGGATTTTTCCTGGATAAAAAGCTTTAAGAGCCAAGTGCAACATCACTGATGAGTCTTTACCAATCGAATACATCATGACTGGGTTGTCAAACTCAGCAGCGACTTCGCGGATAATATGAATACTCTCCGCTTCAAGTTGCTGTAGGTGGGTTAAGCGTTGTGGGTCCATTCTTCGTCCTTAAACAAGGTTCGCTACAGCATCCATACGCTGCAGCTGAGCATCATGCTCTCCAAACCAGTGTAATTTATCTGATAATGTCACAACTTCACCGATCACGATCAGTGAAGGTGAGGCTGCATTTTCTGCTAACTGCGCCAGCTGATGCAGCTGACCTTTAAAGACTTTTTGAGTTGCTTGGGTGCCGCGCTCAATAATGGCTATCGGCGTGTTTGCGCTGCGCCCATGTTTGATAAGCTGTTGCTGGATATGCGACGACTTCATCAGTCCCATATAGATAACTAAGGTTTGGTTGCCAACTGCGGCGGCTTTCCAATTTACTGTATTACGCTCTTTCTTCTCATGACCGGTAATAAAAATGGCAGATTGCGCGTGATCTCTATGCGTTAACGGGATGCCTGCATACGCTGTAGCGCCAGCCGCTGCGGTAATACCCGGCACCACTTGAAACGGAATATTGGCCTCAAACAGCACCTCTAACTCTTCGCCACCACGGCCAAACATAAAGGGATCGCCCCCTTTCATACGCACTACTTTTTTGCCTTGCTGTGCGTATTTCACCAGCAACTGATTGGTGGTCTCTTGAGGCACACTGTGAAAACCTGCTTTTTTACCCACACAGACAAGCTGTGCGTCTCGTCTTGCCAGCTCCATGATCTCATCAGAAACCAAGTAGTCATAAAGAACCACATCGGCTTGTTGCATCAGCTGCAATGCTCGTAAGGTTAATAGACCCGGATCCCCAGGGCCTGCTCCAATCAATGCGACATCGCCACGAGTTTGACTCTGCTGAGCAGATTGTTGCGTCATTAAATGGTGCAACTCTTGCTCAGCACGCCTCTCTTTACCAACAGCAACCAGATCAGCAAAGCGACCATTGAACGCTTTTTCCCAAAAATGACGACGTTCTGAAAAGGAGTGGATGCGCTTTTTTAACGTTTGACGAAATCCACCCGCAATATTTGCCATTTGACCCAAGTGTTGTGGCAATATTGCTTCTAATTTTTCACGTAACAACCGCGCAAGCACTGGTGCTTTTCCTGAAGAGGAAATAGCGATCATGATGGGTGAGCGATCCACGATTGATGGGATAATAAAACTGCAACGCTTAGGATCATCCACCACATTAACCAGTACTTGACGCTGATTGGCCGCTTGGTAAACACGTCCGTCTATTTCTCGATTCTCGGTGGCCGCGATGGCTAAAAAAACAGGATTCAAATGCTCTGGTTCAAATTGATCAGCAATGTGTTTTACCACGCCCTGCTCAATTAACTGTGAAAACTCAGAATTGGCATTGTCAGTGATCAAGCTGACGTCCGCCCCAGCTTTGATTAACATTCTAGCTTTGCGTAACGCAATATCACCACCGCCAACGACCAAGCAAGGACGTTTTTTTAAATCGGTAAAAATTGGTAAATAATCCATTACGGCCATCTCATTCAGTCAATGTTATAAGCACTATAAACGGCTTTGAATATTACTTGAAATTCTAAAAGAATATTTTTTATTCCTTTTTATGCTAAGAATAGTTAATACTGAAAATTGTAAGGAAAATATAAATTCTGCAACAATTTGTATTTCTTGCTTCTCTTCATATTTACACCATCTACTTACCTTCCTTTCAGGCTATTGATCACATAAAAAATGATGATAACGATATGATTCTCAGAATTTCTGCTACTTTAAGCTTGTTTTACCGACTTATTATTCATGGAGAAAAGTATGAAATCGTCAGCTAGATCTTTATCAGTTGTAGGCCCAATAACTGGCACTATCCTGGGAGGTTTACTATTACTATCAGGTCCTACATTCGCAGATACCATTAAACTGCGTATTGTTGAAACCACCGATATTCACGCGAATGTAATGGATTATGACTATTACAAAAATAAACCAACCAAGAAATTTGGTTTATCTCGCACTGCAACCTTAGTAAAACAGGCACAAGCAGAAGTATCTAATAGTGTTTTAGTTGATAACGGCGATTTAATCCAAGGCAGCCCAATGGGTGACTACGTAGCCGATAAAGGATTAAAAGCGGGCGAAGTACACCCAGTCCATAAAGCGATGAATCAACTGAACTATGAAGTCGGTAACCTAGGCAATCACGAATTTAACTACGGTTTAGAGTTCTTAGAAAAGACACTTAGTGGTGCAAACTTCCCTTATGTGAACGCCAACGTATTTGATGCAAAAACCGGTAAAAATCTGTTTACACCATACATTATTAAAACTCACACCTTTACCGATACTGATGGTAAGCCGCAATCGGTAAAAGTAGGTTACATCGGTTTTGTCCCACCACAGATTTTAGTTTGGGATAAAAACAACCTCGAAGGCAAAGTCATTGCCAAAGACATCAAAGAGACCGCTCAGAAACTGGTCCCTCAGATGAAAAAAGAGGGTGCTGATGTCATCATCGCCATCCCACACTCTGGCATCTCATCTGACCCTCATAGATTAGGTGCAGAAAACTCAACGTATTACCTAGCGGACGTTGATGGCATTGATGCAATTGCATTTGGTCACTCTCACGCGGTATTCCCGAGCAAGTCATTTGACAATATTCCTGGTGTGGATAGCAAAAATGGCACCATCAATGGTGTTGCTGCCGTTATGGCAGGACGCTGGGGTAGCCATGTTGGCATCATGGACCTGACGCTTGAAAAAGAGGGAAATGGCTGGACGGTGACTGCAAGCAGCAGTGAAGCTCGTCCAATCTATGATAGAAAAACCAAAACTGCACTTGCTGAAGCCGATGCTGGTATTATTGCAGCCGTCGCTGCGGATCATAAAGGGACACAAGATTTCGTTAACCAACCCATTGGCAAAGCGGATGATGTCATGTACAGCTACCTAGCTCTAGTACAAGACGATCCAACCGTGCAAATCGTCAACCTTGCACAGAAAGACTACGTTGAACGCTTTATCCAAGGCGATCCTGATTTAGATGGCCTTCCCGTTCTTTCTGCCGCTGCGCCGTTTAAAGCGGGCGGTCGTAAAAACGACCCATCAAACTTCACTGAAGTAGAGGCTGGACAACTCACTTTCCGTAACGCAGCCGATCTCTACCTCTACCCAAATACCTTAGTTGCGCTAAAAGTAACGGGCAAAGAAGTATTAGAGTGGCTTGAGTGTTCTGCAGGTCAGTTTAATCAAATTGATGTGAATAATACCAAAGCACAGCAGTTAATTAACTGGGATGGTTTCCGTACTTATAACTTCGATGTAATGGATGGCGTTGAGTACCAAATCGACGTAACAAAACCAGCTAAATATGACGGCAGCTGTAAGCCAGTTAATCCTGATTCACAACGTGTGGTTAACTTAACTTATCAAGGCAAACCGATTGATCTTGAGCAGACATTCCTAGTCGCAACTAATAACTACCGTGCATACGGTGCTAAGTTTGCAGGCACAGGTTCTGACTTTGTGGCATTCAACTCGCCAGATGAGAACCGTACTGTTCTAGCGAACTACATCTCACGTGTCAGTAAAGAGAAAGGCATGGTAAAACCAACGGCTGATAATAACTGGTCATTTGCTCCAATTAAGAGCAACCAACCATTAGACATCCGTTTTGAGACTTCTCCGAGTGAAAAAGCCGCCTCTTTCATTAAAGAGAAAGGTCAGCTCCCAATGAAGAAAGTCGCTACTGATGAAGATGGTTTTGCGGTTTACCAAATTGATCTAAGCAAATAGCTTTTATTGGCGCTTAATCGCTAAAAAACAAAAAGTACCGCAGCTTTGTCTGCGGTATTCTTTTATGCTATCAACAAAATAAAATCAAGAAGAGATGACGATGAACTGGATTTGCCTACCATTTAATAAATTATCTACCCAGCAACTGTATAGCCTTTTACAGTTAAGAGTGAATGTCTTTGTGGTTGAGCAGACATGTCCTTATCCAGAATTGGACGATAAGGATTGCTATGATGGGGTCTATCACCTATTAGGTTATCAAGGTGATGAGTTAGTCGCTTGTGCTCGCTTGTTAGCGCCAGGAGTCACTTACAACAATGTGAGTATTGGCCGAGTGGCGACCAAAAAATCGGCACGAGGTGGCGGTTTAGGTCACGACTTAATGCGCACTATCCTTAGCTATTGCGAACAGCATTGGCCGCAACAAACCATCGATATTGGTGCACAACAATACTTAACGGCTTTTTATCAATCGCATCAGTTTGTCATCATTTCTGAGATGTATTTAGAAGATGATATTCCCCACGTTGATATGCGATTAGAGAAAGCACTCAAGCAGCCAGAGTAGTCGTTTTATTCATACATAAGATTAACGGCTACGTCCAAAGCTGCCATCTGACATGCGGAAAAACATCACACTGGTGCCCTCTTTTTCCAGTTGCAATATGTCCAATTGACCATTGGGGCTCAACTTATAACGAACCAGTTGCCCCTGTTTGATGTTACTAAGAGGTTTATCACTTCCTTCGACTTTAACGATGGCGTAGAGATCTTTCAGCGGCAGTTGGTTATTACGAAATACGTTAGACAGTGTATCCCCCGCTTTCACTTCATACTGTTGCCACTCAGTATTCACACTCTGCTCCGGAGTTACCTGTGGTTGCTCACTTAAACTATCGGTATTTAATTCAACCCCTCGCCTTTCACCATCCACGACGACGGGTTGCTCAATGACACCTTGCTTATCACCCGTTGGGAGCAACAGCAATAACAAGGTCACCAACGATATAACTAAAATGGCTTTTCTATGAATGACGGGTAACTCTAGCCACAGCGTTTTAATTCTAATCGACGCTGTATCTAAGTTGTCTAAAAGATTCTTCTTTATGTGATTCATTGCATTACCTTTTCATACACCGCTTGTAATGGTTATAGCACTGATTAGACAATAAATTCTATTTTTTATGCCATATTAAGGCATTTATAAGGTATCAAAAGTTTACCGTGACTGCCTAGAACTGGTATTCTTCTTGCCTAAACTTGGTATCAACCACAAAAAGAGAACATCATGTCTGAAGTACTACTAGAAACTACTGAACAAAAAGCAAGCTACGGTATTGGTCTACAAATGGGCCAACAACTTGCTGGAAGCGGTCTTGAAGGACTTAACGTTGCCGCGATCGCTAAAGGTATCGCTACCTCTTTAACAGGTGACACGCCTGAAATCGAAGTTGACGAGATCAACAACGCTCTTCAAGCACTTCACGCACGTGCTGAAGAAGTTCGTTCAGAAGCATCTAAAACAGCTTCAGCTGATGGCGAAGCGTTTTTAACAGACAATGCTCTACGTTCTGAAGTAACGGTACTAGAATCAGGTCTACAATACGAAGTATTAACTGAAGGTACGGGTGAAATTCCATCTTCTGACAAAACTGTTAGTGTTCACTACCACGGCATGCTAACTGACGGCACTGTATTTGATAGCTCTGTGACTCGCGGTCAACCTGCAGAGTTCCCTGTTACTGGCGTAATCAAAGGTTGGGTTGAAGCTCTTCAGCTAATGCCTGTTGGTTCTAAGTGGAAACTGGCTATCCCTCAAGATCTTGCTTATGGCGAACGTGGTGCTGGCGCATCTATCCCTCCATACGCTGCACTCGTATTTGAAGTTGAATTACTAGAGATTCTTTAATATAAGACTTCTAAGTAATAGATAGCAAATAATAAGCGATACTTTGAGTATCGCTTTTTTTATATCTAAGATACCCTAATAACAGAACAAGAAAGTTCACCAACACTCTTTCAAGGACGTTATTGTATGAAAAAAATTATTCTACTACTCTGCTCAATACTGCTGCTTTCAGCTCCCATTACCAGCAATGCTTTTAGCTTATCGACTCTGTTAGGTAGCGATAAAAAAGAGGCCGCGACTGAATCAAACCCAATCGTTGGCTTACTGACCGAACAATTGGGTATCTCAACGGAACAAGCAGCAGGTGGTGCTGGGGCACTTTTAGCGCTTGCAGGTAACTCCCTATCAGGATCTGAGCAGAGTGAGCTCAATTCGAAGATTCCGGGACTGGAGAGTTTAACGTCATCCATACCGACTGGTATGTCATCGATGGTGGGAAATATGGATAGCGTAAATACTGTCTTTAGCGCACTAGGTTTAGACAGCAGTATGGTGACAAAATTTGCGCCGTTGATTTTAAAATACTTAACCTCACAAGATACCAGCACAGGACTTATCGACTCTCTCGGCAAACTCTGGGGATAAAAAAGCAGAGGCATTCGCATGCCTCCGCTTCATTTAAATACCTGAACCCGCCTCTTCTTGAGGGTCTTCATGCAATCCACACTCTCGCTGTAGCCCAAAAAATCGAGTCTGCTCTTCACTCATTCCTGGCTCCCACTTCTGAGTAGTATGCGTATCGCCAACCGACAGATAACCTTGATCCCTTAACGGATGATATGGCAATGCGGTCTGCTCCAAGAAGTAATGTACATCTTTGTTGGTCCAATCGATGATCGGTAAGAATTTAAACACCCCATTTTGAATAGCAAGGATTGGCAGAGCCGCTCGACTGCTTGATTGCTCACGGCGCAGCCCGGAAAACCATACTGAAACATTCAGGTTCTTAAACGCACGGCGCATCGGTTCCACTTTATTGATCAAGTTATACTGTTTAATACCTTGAACACCGTTATCCCACAATTTTCCATACCTTGCCTCTTGCCACACCGGACTCTCTTTGGCGCGAAAAACTTGTAGGTTCAGTTGTAGGGTTTCACTTAACTCATCAATAAACTGATAGGTTTCAGGAAACAGGTAACCTGTATCCGTTAACACGACTGGGATCTCAGGTTGAGCATCGGTCACCAATTTCAGCATGACTGCCGCTTGAATACCAAAACTGGATGAGACCACAGATACACCATCTAGATTCTCTAGAGCCCAAGTAATACGTTGTTGGGCGGTCATCGCTTCCAGCTCAGAATTAATTTGCGCTAGCATTAAGATCTGGTCAACTTTGTTCAGTGACAACAACTTTGTGAGCGTCAGTTTAGCAACTGGGTTATCCGCTCTTCTCACCGCGCTGTTTGGTTCAGAAAATAGAGTATTAGGCATAAAAATCCCTCGACGATATAATCACTTCAGCCACAATATTGGCGCGGATGGTAAAATCACCAAATCCTTCACCCTCTTGGCGCTCAGTCGCCCAGCGACCAACCAAGCCATCAATTTCAGCTAAAATTTGCGCTTCAGTGATATTCTCCTTGTACATTTTAGGCACTCGAGTACCACTTCGATTACCTCCAAGGTGCACGTTATAACGCCCAGGTGCTTTACCCACTAGACCTATCTCAGCTAACATGGATCGTCCACATCCGTTTGGACAGCCTGTTACCCTTAAGATAATACTCTCCTCTTCCGGTAACTGATGCTTATTGAGAATAGCCTCAACGTCGGTAACAAATTTCGGTAGCATTCGCTCCGCTTCTGCCATTGCCAATGGGCAGGTCGGGAAGGCAACACACGCCATGGAGTTTTTACGCTGTTCAGTGACGCCATCATCCATCAAGCCATGAGCTCGCGCGATCTGTTCAATCTGCTCTTTATTCTCTATCGCAACTCCAGCCACAATCAAATTCTGATTGGCGGTCATTCTAAAGTCACCCGTATGCACTTTGGCAATTTCAGCCATACCCGTTTTCAGCGGTTTACCAGGAAAATCCAGTAGGCGTCCATTTTCGATAAATAGCGCTAAATGGTGTTTACCATCAATCCCTTCAACCCAGCCGATTCGATCGCCGCGCTCAGTCAATTCATAAGGACGACTGGCTTCAAACTGAATACCCGCACGAGACTCCACTTCCGCTTTAAACACATCAACACCGACACGATCCAGGGTATATTTGGTTTTTGCATTCTTACGATTTGAGCGATTGCCCCAATCTCGCTGCGTGGTGACTACTGCGGCTGCAATTTCTAACGTTTTCTCAAGTGGTATAAAACCAAAATCATCGGCGCGACGTGGATAGGTAGAAGTATCTCCATGTGTCATCGCCAAACCGCCACCCACTAACACGTTAAAACCGACCAATTTACCCTGCTCAGCTATCGCGATAAAGTTAAGATCATTGGCATGAACATCCACATCATTTTGCGGAGGAATCACCACCGTGGTTTTAAACTTACGAGGCAGATAAGTACTGCCTAAAATTGGCTCCTCATCGGTAGTTTCAAGGCGCTCACCATCTAACCAAATTTCAGCATAGGTACGAGTTTTTGGCAGTAAGTGCTCACTGATTCTTTTAGCCCATTCGTAAGCCTCTTGATGCAACTCAGATTCCACTGGATTCGTCGTACACAATACATTTCGGTTTACATCCCCAGCGGTCGCAATGGAGTCGATACCAATTTTGTTCAGCGTTTGGTGCATCAATTTAATGTTCGGTTTTAGTACCCCATGAAACTGAAATGTCTGACGTGTGGTGAGTCTCAAACTGCCATATGAAGTGTACTCCTCAGCAAATTTATCAATTGCTAACCACTGCTTTGGGGTAATCACACCACCGGGCATACGAGCACGTAACATCACGTTGTGCAGTGGTTCTAATTTTTGTTTAATACGCTCAGCTCGAAAATCACGGTCATCTTGTTGGTACATACCGTGGAATCGAATCAACTGAAAATTATCAGCAGTGAATCCGCCTGTAATGCGATCATCCAGATCTTTTGCAATCGTGCCACGTAAGAAGTTGCTCTCTCTTTTTAAGCGTTCATTATCCGATAACTTAAGCGCTTTATCTGTCTTATCCATTAGTAAGTATCCCTTTGGTAACGTTTTTCTTTTCTTAAGTTATTCACAAATTCTTCCGCTTGCTCTCGGCTTTTCTGTCCTTGCTGCTCAACCACGATGATCAACGCTTCATTCACATCTTTTGCCATGCGAGTTGCATCACCACAGACGTAAATATAAGCGCCCTCTTGCAACCACTGCCACACCTGCTCAGCATTTTCTAACAGGCGGTCTTGAACATAAACTTTTTGCTGCTGGTCGCGACTAAAGGCCACATCCATTTGAGTCACAACCCCCTCTTTAAGGTATTTTTGCCACTCGGTCTGATATAAGAAATCTTCGGTGAAAGTACGGTCACCAAACAGTAACCAGTTTTTTCCACTTGCTTCTCGGTTCTCTCGCTCTTGCACAAAAGATCGAAACGGTGCAATACCCGTTCCCGGACCAATCATAATAATTGGCGTTGAGTCGTCGGTAGGCAGTTTGAAATTATTATTGTGCTCAACAAACACTTTCACCTCTCCTCCTTCTTCTAAACGATGAGATAAGAAGCTAGATGCGCCGCCAAAACGGCTCTGTTCATCTTTTTGATACTCAACTAAACCAACGGTTAGGTGCACTTCTTCTTCCACTTCAGCTTGGCTAGAAGCAATAGAATAGAGACGTGGGGTCAATCGTCTTAACATGCCTTGTAATTGCTCTGCACTAAGTTTGGTTTTCTTCTCAGCAAACAGATCTACCACCTGAGTATTCCCTGCGTATTCGCGTAACTTATCTTTATCTTCCACCAGCTTTTGCAGTTTCTTACTGGCCGAAAGTTCTGCAAACTTGCTCACTAACTGAGGATTAGCGGCTGTTATCTCATATTTACTGATCAGCGCCTCTTTAATGCTCAGTGACTCCCCTTCAACGTCAACCACCTTAGAACCGTCCAGCCCAATGGTCGTTAACAGTTGCTCTGCCAGTTCAGCGCTGTTTTCAAACCACACACCCAAGGCATCACCTGGTTGATAGCTTAAGCCAGAGCCTTCAAGATCAATTTCGATATGACGCACATCTTTACTTGAGTCTTTGCCAGTAATCTTTTGGTTAGTCAACAGTGTAGCGGTGTATGGATTTTGTTTTGAATAGTGTGAATGCGTGCTTTGCTGTCCAACAGGCAGTTGGATAACCTCTGCAGCGCCTGTAGAGAGTGTCTCTTTTATTTTTAATAATGCTTGTTGACGCCACTCTGCGGCTGGCACGTCATAATCAACGTCGCAATCTAAACGTTCAACAATTGACTGAGCACCTAGCTTAGAGAGATATTGGTCAAAATCTTTGGCTGTTTGACAGAAAAATTCATAACTCGAATCACCCAAACCGATCACGGCGTATTTTAGATTATTGAGTTTTGGCGCTTTTTTAGATTGCAAAAACTGATGCAAAGTTAAGGCATTATCTGGAGCTTCACCTTCACCATTGGTTGAGGCAACAATAATAACGTGGCTCTCTTTGGCAAGGTTTTTACCTTTGTAATCGCTGGCATCAAACAGCTCGACTGCAACTCCACTTGCAACAGCTTCTTCTTTGAGTGCTTCTGCCACTCCTTTCGCATTACCGGTTTGTGAGGCATAGATAATGGTCAGTTTACCTGCAGGTTCAATGGCGGCAGATAAAGAGAGAGTAGGATGTGATTCTGTGATTTGGTTTTGACTAAGCCCCCAAAAATAACCACTTACCCAGGCCATCTGTTGAGAAGATAACTCTTGGCTGGCTTGTTTTAACTGACCGAGTTGCTGATCATTGAGTGGCCCTGCTATTGCGGACAAATCCTTCGGTAACATGACACGACTTCCCTATTCATTGCGCACTTATTCATTATGTGCTTATAGAGTAGCCACTTCTTTAAATAACAAGAAAGAATAGATAAGAATGTTTTATAACTTTTAGCTTTAAGTAGAGTGGTTCGAGGAGAGGGTCCGTTTCAATTAACTGGCAATGCGTACTTGGTTAAAACCCACCGCCAAAGCACTTTTTGAAGCGGAATCAAGGTCGCGATAGTGCACCTCACTACCTTTCATATCAGTAAGTAACATAAGCCCTCCACCAGAATGTCTGAACTCCACAATCCACATATTCTCTTCTACAGAGGGTTCAATAACAGCTTCAACTAGCTCATCTTCACGGTACAGTAGCTTTAATTCACTCAACGTCATTTACGGTTTCTCCAGCAGTATCTTTAGATAAGCATGGTATATAAATCAATAAATGCCCATTTTTCCGTCGATATAATAAAAATAGAGCATAAAAAAAGCGCTGTTAATAACAACAGCGCCTTGAGGACTATATTAGGTTAATAGAAGTGTTTGTTTACCAAAGTCCTTTAATACTAATAACTAAACGCGACACCAGCAAACCAGCCATCAACCATCGCATTGCCTTCCATATTATCTAAACCTTCAAAATAACCAAACTCATGGTCCATCACACGGTAACCCATCTTGATGTCCATATTAGTATCAAAGAATTTACGACGGTACTTCACACCAGCCTGACCATCCATAGTGCGTGTTTCATCGTTAGAGCCAAAATCAAACTGACCAAAAATGTAGAAATTTGTATTTGGGATCAATAGAGACGCATCCGCGTACCAGTTCATTTCCCACTCACTAAAGGTAAAGTGTTGACCAGCGTTACTGGTAAATTCTCCGTTTGAAAAATTCATCATGGTCATACCAATATCAAACGAGATCTCTTTAGTTGTAAGCACTTCATAATAGAAGGTTACATCCGTTTGATCAAAACTGACCTCTTTGGTATCGATTGGGGTATAGCGTAATTTAACATCAGGTGCGTAAGGGATCTGGTGTTCAATTGCCACGTAAATAACACCCGTTGTATCACTCCCTTTCCGGCTATTTTCTATTTTTGTGTCAAAACCCCAAACTTCCGCTCCCACACTCACATCGATAGAGGACTCAGCCAATGCTGAAAATGCCATACCACTACTGATTAAAGCGGTAATAAGTGGTAGGGAAAGCTTGTTCATTTGAGTCTCCACGCTACATTTATATAAGTAAATGTTAAGTATTTATTTGTGCATCACTATACCAAAAGCAGTGGATCATTACAGCTTCTCATCGAGAGTATTACTGATCGCTCATTTTATGTTTACAGAACCATACACAAACAGCAATAACGATAATCCATGGTAGCATTTTAAGCATCACACCTACCATTCCGGCTAATAGCATGATGACAAATCCCACAACGGTGGCGGCAACTAAGCTGATCATAGTAACCCCCGTAAACATCAATATAAATGCAAAAACGAGTAAGAATAATATTTCTAACATACCTATTGTCCTTTTTAAATTTAATTTAGTTTCAATCCAATTCAGAGTCTGCATTGAACAACACACTACTCTATATATTTCTACAGCAGTAATCAGGCCAAGTTATCTAACAAAAATTTATCCATTAAAAATCAATGCATTATGAAATTTCAGGCAATTTTCCGTCTAGAGATTCCAGTCCAAACCAAAATAATCGGCGCAATTTACCCATAACCAGGTTAATTTCGCCACTTGTTAAAGTTACAGATTCAGCTCACTCGGTATTTTTTCCAATGCGGCTTCCACAACCTCTATACCCGCGCCTGGTTTATGGGCATTTTCACTGATATATCGACGCCACTGTCTTCCACCGGGCAAGCTTTGAAATAGACCAATCATGTGTCGAGTCATATGACCTAATCGAGCACCGTCAGTAAGCTGTTGTTCAATGTACGGATACATCGCACGAACCACATCACTGCGTTTAACGATCGCTTTGTCACTATTAAAAAGCTGTTGATCCACCTCTGCTAATAAAAATGGATTTTGATACGCTTCACGCCCAATCATCACACCATCTAAATGTTGTAAATGAGCTTTAGACTCTTCTAAGGTTTTAATGCCACCATTAACTGCAATCACCAACTGTGGAAAATCTGCTTTTAATTGATACGCTCTTGGGTAATCCAGTGGCGGGATTTCTCGGTTCTCTTTTGGACTGAGCCCTTTCAACCAAGCTTTTCGGGCATGAATGGTGAACTGATCACAGCCCGCTTTCTCATGCACTGTACCGACAAAGTCGGTCAAAAACTGGTAAGAGTCTTGCTCATCGATACCGATGCGAGTTTTCACTGTAACAGGAATATCCACCACTTCACGCATGGCACTCACACACTCAGCCACTAACTGCGGTTCCGCCATCAAACAAGCACCAAAGCGGCCATTTTGAACCCGATCTGATGGGCAGCCCACATTCAGGTTAATCTCGTCATAACCACGTTCAAACGCTAACTTGGCACAGTGCGCTAGATCCGTCGGGTTAGAACCACCCAACTGCAATGCGACTGGATGTTCAGTTTCATTATATTTAAGAAAATCACCGCGACCATGAATAATGGCACCCGTCGTCACCATTTCAGTATAAAGCAGTGTGTGTTCACTTAATAAACGGAGGAAATGGCGGCAGTGTCTATCCGTCCAATCTAGCATCGGGGCAACGCTGAAGCGCTGCATAGGGTAATTATTCATCTAACAGGTCTATATAGTGATCGAGCTCGCGATTTTAGCATAGGCTTAAGTCTAATTCGCTATTTGTGATTAATTGATAATGATTGTGATAGAATCGCCCACTAATTCGTTGATTAAAGAAATCAGATCCGTGGACCAATCACTATTAAATAAAGTTGAACAGATCTGCCATCAACGTGGAGTTAGGCTCACTCCTCAGCGCTTACATGTACTAGAATTAATTCTATTTCACCAAGGTTCAATCAGTGCTTATGACCTCCTTGATAAGTTAAGAGAAACTGAGCCAAAAGCCAAACCTCCAACCATATACCGAGCTCTGGATTTTCTTTTAGCTCAAGGGTTTATTCACAGAGTAGAGTCGACCAACAGTTTTGTCTCTTGCTGTGTAATTGGTGAGAATGAACACTGTTCTCAACTGCTCATTTGTGATAAATGTGGCAGCGTAGAAGAGATACACGATAAAGAGTTAACTCAGCGTTTAGCCATCAACGCTGATAAATTTGAATTTACCGTTAAAAGCCACGTATTGGAAACTCATGGCGTGTGTGAAAAATGCCAATAAAAGAGCAATAATAACGGTCTTAAAAGGAATAATTAATACTATTATGCGTGCTGAATTTGTAAATCCGTTTCTAGTCTCATTACTAAATGTACTTAAAACTATGGCCACCATGGAACTCACCCCTCAAAAGCCAAGAGTAAAAAAAGATGAAATTGCTCGCGGTGATGTCTCTGGGTTAATAGGAATGGTTGGGCCTAAAATAGCAGGCTCGATGTCCATCAGCTTTGAAGAAGGGCTAGCTTTAGAGATCATGGAAAAAATGCTAGGTGAGAGACCTAAAGCCATTAACGAAGAGATATCGGACATGGTGGGTGAAATAACCAATATGGTTGCTGGCGGTGCTAAAAGAATTTTATCAGAATCAGGTTATGATTTTGATATGGCAACACCAATTGTTGTTTCTGGCCGTGGGCATACCATTAGCCATAAATGCAAAGGCGCAATCATCATCATGCCTTTTGAAACTCAATGGGGAAATGCCCATATTGAGATTTCATTTGAGTAGCTGTATTTCTGGCTAAACACTGATTTAAAAAAGGGGTTGAACATAGTTCAACCCCTTTTATTTGTCTTTCACACCAGCTCTTGATTAAGCTTGAAAGGCTTTAAACGCATTAATCAAACCATTGGTTGAGCTATCATGCGATGTCACACTCTGGTTATCACGCAGTTCTGGCAGTATTTGATTCGCCAGTTGTTTGCCCAGCTCAACGCCCCACTGATCAAAACTGAAAACATTCCAAATAATCCCTTGAACAAAGATCTTATGTTCATACATCGCGATTAAATTACCTAAGGTTCTAGGTGTGATCTGTTTTACCAAAATTGAGTTGGTTGGACGATTACCTTCGAATACTTTAAAGTTAACCAGCTCTTCTATCTCTTGCGCTGTTTTACCCGCAGCAACCAACTCCGCCTCAACCTGCTCTTTACTCTTACCAAAAGCCAGTGCTTCTGTCTGAGCAAAGAAATTAGACATCAGTTTTTGATGATGATCACCAATGGGGTTATGACTCAATGCGGGGGCGATAAAATCACACGGTATTAACTTAGTCCCTTGATGGATCAGTTGATAAAAAGCGTGTTGACCATTGGTGCCAGGCTCTCCCCAAATAATCGGTCCAGTTTGATAATCAACCATCTCTCCTGCGCGATCGACACATTTGCCATTGGACTCCATATTCCCTTGTTGGAAATAGGCAGCAAAACGATGCATATATTGATCATAAGGGAGAATCGCTTCGGACTCTGCACCATGGAAGTTGTTATACCACACACCAATCAGAGCCAAAATAATCGGAATATTGTTTTCAGCCTCTGTTTGTGAGAAGTGTAAATCCATATCGTGTGCACCTTGTAGTAACTCTACAAAGTTATCAAAGCCGACAGAGAGAGATATGGACAAGCCGATTGCAGACCATAAAGAGTAGCGACCGCCAACCCAATCCCAAAACTCAAACATGTTATCAGTATCAATACCAAATGCAGCCACTGACTCTGCATTGGTTGACAGTGCAGCAAAGTGTTTTGCTACATGAGATTGCTCTACTGCTGATGTTAAGAACCAATCACGAGCTGAGAGTGCATTGCTCATTGTCTCTTGAGTCGTAAATGTTTTTGATGCGATCAAAAATAGCGTGGTTTCTGGGTTTACTCGCTTCAATGTTTCTGCGATATGAGTACCATCTACATTAGAGACAAAATGCATGTTTAGAGGAGTTTTGTACGCCGATAATGCTTCAGACACCATATAAGGCCCAAGATCAGAACCACCTATACCAATATTAACCACATCAGTAATGGCTTTTCCGGTATACCCTTTCCACTCTCCAGAAAGAATACGGTTGGTGAAGCGTTTCATTTTTTCTAAGACGTCATTAATTGCAGGCATAACATCTTTACCATCAACCAAAACAGGCGTATTGCTGCGATTCCTTAATGCGATGTGCAGCACTGAGCGATCTTCTGTTTTATTGATTACTTTACCGCTAAACATCGCATCAATCGCTGATTTCACTTCTGTCTGTTCCGCTAAAGCGAACAACTTACTCATGGTCTCTTCTGTGATGATGTTCTTTGAGTAGTCGAGTAAAATATCTGATCCAAATTGTGTTGATAATTTTTTGAATCGCTCTGGATCATCAGCAAACAGTTTTGAAATTTCAAAATTTTGAGCCGTTTCAAAATGATCGCTTAACTCTGACCATGCCTGTGTTTTTGTTGGGTTGATGCTTTTCAACATAATGAATATTTCCGAGAAAGAATGTGTTCGTTACTCCCATATTAAGCGTAAAAATTCCGTTAACACAGGTGCCCATTGTTCAAATATATAATAAACTCATGTAATCCCACACGTATTGCTTACCTGTTTCATCCATTTACACTAACACCCTCAAATAAACCATTACTGATCTTATATATCTAAAGGATGATGAGAAGAGCAAGAAATGAGCGGTTTCTATTATCGAAGAGTTTTGACTTTTTTTATAGTAATTAGATCAAAAATGGCGGAATGAGTTCCACCATTTTATGATTTTTATTTAGCGATGTTAAATGAGCGATCGTTTTTGCAGGTAAAGGTGTAATACTTCTTTCTTTCATTAAAAGAGCTAAAACCGACACCATTGCAGTAAGCGCCATTGATCTCTTGCATCACTTCAATAGTCTCTTGGTTTTTAACTTGGAAATAACTGCCATCTTCACAGACGGTTCGAATAATGCCATCATCCCCTTTCGAAAAAGATTTAACCTTAGTCGCACAGAGATTAAAGCTGACATCCATAAAGTCATCTGCTTTTTCGTCAACACTATTGCTACAAGCTGCAAGCAATACACTCAGACCTACTACCGCTACTTTTTTTATCATTGGTAATTCCTTTTATTAGATTATATTAGCCTAATCCTTCATTGACGTGAATTCAAACCGCTCACGGGGAAATCATAGCTTGATTCAAAAGTGGGACTAGAAAGGTTAGGTTCCTCTGCTACTGAGTCTACTCACCCCCAACAGGAAGGGGACTTATAAAGAACGTTACTGTTAATACTATTTATAAGCCATCTCGACTCGAGAAGTCAATTTAGTTACCAACTCATAGGCAATTGAACCCACATGTTCAGCAACCTCTTCGGCTGGAAGCCCTTGCCCCCATAACGTAGCTTCATCACCCACTTTGTCGGTCGCATCAGGACCTAAATCAACAGTGAGCATATCCATTGATACACGACCTGATAACGGTACCTTGCGTCCATTCACTAATACTGGAGTGTTATTCGGTGCCGTTCTTGGGTAACCATCCCCATAACCAATAGCGATGACGCCAATTTTTGTGTCCTGTTTAGCTTGCCAAATACCTCCATACCCAACACGCTCTCCTGCTTTAACTTCTCTCACAGCAATTAAGTGAGACTTTAAGGTCATAACGGGAGTAAACCCCATCTCTTGGGCACTCTTATCAATAAACGGCGATACGCCATAAAGAATAATGCCAGGGCGAACCCAATCAAAATGAGTGGATGGAAGAGTGAGTAAAGCAGCAGATGCTGCAATTGAGCGCTCGCCACTACACTCGGCAGTTAAATTTGAAAATCTCTCTAATTGTTCAGCAGTCACAGGGTTGTGTCGTTCATCAGCACAAGCAAAATGGCTCATATACCGTAATGGCTTAGCTACATTTTTACAGAGTTTCAGACGCACAACAAACTCATCATATTGGTCTGGATTAACCCCTAGCCTATGCATGCCGCTATCCACTTTCAACCAAACAACCACTGGGTTTTCAAGTGTCATGTTCTCTAATGCTTCTAACTGCTCAACACAATGCACCGCAGTTTGGATATTATTGGTGACCAGTATCGGTAAGTCTTGTTCTGAGTAGAAACCTTCAAGTAATAAGATAGGTTTCACAATACCCCCCGCTCTTAATTGCAGAGCCTCTTCAATACGAGCAACCCCAAATGCGTCGGCACTGGTGCCTATGGTCGCCGCAATCTGATCCAAGCCGTGGCCATAAGCATTAGCTTTAACAACCGCTAAAATTTTACTGCTTGGAGCGATTTCCTGCACTTTTTTAAGGTTGCTTTGCAGTGCGCTAGTATCAATATAAGCTGTTGCTGCTTTCTTATAGCTCATATTTCCTCCTTTACTCGTCATCAAAGGCCGGGCCAACATAGTTATCGAATCGAGAAAACTGACCTTGGAAAGTGAGCCGCACAGAACCAATTGGACCATTACGCTGCTTACCAATAATGATCTCTGCAATCCCTTTTAAAGAACTCTCTGGGTTATAGACTTCATCACGATAGATAAACATAATTAAATCGGCATCTTGCTCAATGGCTCCTGATTCACGTAAATCTGAGTTGATTGGTCGCTTATCGGCACGTTGCTCCAATGAACGGTTGAGCTGAGACAAAGCAACAACAGGAACATTTAGCTCTTTAGCCAAGGCTTTTAATGAGCGAGATATCTCTGATATTTCTTGAGTACGATTATCTTGCATCCCCGGAACACGCATTAGTTGAAGGTAATCAACCATAATCATGCTTAATCCTCCGGTTTCGCGCGCAACTCGACGCGCTCGTGAACGCAACTCTGTCGGGGTAAGGCCTGAGCTATCATCAATATAGATATTCTTTTTCTGCATCAAGATACCCATGGTAGATGAAATACGCGCCCAATCTTCATCGTCTAACTGACCGGTACGGATCTTGGTTTGATCGACCCGAGAAAATGAGGCTAACATACGCATCATCAGCTGTTCTGAAGGCATCTCTAAAGAGAAGATAAGAACCGCTTTATCTTGATCCATTGCTGCATTTTCACATAAGTTCATCGCAAACGTGGTTTTACCCATTGATGGACGCGCGGCGACAATAATGAGATCAGAAGGCTGCATACCTGCGGTTTTTTTATTCAGATCAGTAAAACCCGTATTGACACCCGTAACGCCATCTTGAGGTGATTGATAAAGAAGCTCAATACGCTCTAATGTTCTCTCCAGAATCGAATCCACATTTTGCGGGCCTTCATTTTCAGTGGTGCGTTCTTCAGCAATGGCAAAGACTTTACTCTCAGCCATATCAAGCAGGTCTTCAGATGAGCGCCCTTGAGGATCATAACCAGCATCAGCAATTTCATTTGCAACGGAGATAAGATTACGCACTAACGCTCTTTCACGCACAATGTTAGCGTAAGCATTAATATTAGCGGCACTTGGTGTATTTTTAGCAAGATCGGCTAAATAGGCAAATCCACCTACATCTTCGAGCTGCTCATGACGCTCTAACCGCTCTGAAAGCGTAATAAGGTCAACAGGATGACTCTCTTCAAGCAGCCTCTGAATAGATTCAAAAATCAAACGATGAGGTCGGCTGTAAAAATCTTTCGCAACGACCTTTTCAGCAACAGAATCCCAACGTTCATTATCAAGTAATAACCCTCCCAAAACAGACTGTTCAGCTTCTAAGGAGTGGGGAGGCATTTTTAATGCTTCTACTTGAGAGTCTTTAGGTTGCGTTTTATATCGATTATCAGCCATGTCTACGATTCGGTCACAAAAAAGAGTCGTTTAGTATATACCCAAACGATCTCAAGTTGCATAATTCCATGTGATTTCATCTGTTTTTTGATTTAACCTAGATTTTTTCAGTTAATTTAAAATAAACATGGCATTATAATTTCCATCACTACTCTTTATCTTCATGAAAAATTAACAATAAAAAGAGAATTAACAACATCTTGATTAATATTCTTATCACATCCTTACTGTTATTTACTCATATCGCCTATGGTGATGAAGCTGAAGAAAAAACCTTGCCCTCTCCTTGGGATAATGAGATTGAATTTGGCTACCAATCAGAAAGTGGTAATAACAGCTCTCAATCATTAAATTCCCGCCTTGAACTCAACTACACATCAGGACAAGTGCGTAATAGCGGAGAACTAAAATACGCCAGTAAAGAGGATGAAGGCATTGAAAAAAAGAATCAAATCGTATTAGAGCTACAAAGTGACTATAAAATTAGCAGTGACTACTATCTCTACGCCAACCTTCATGGAATGGATTCAAAATATACGGCCTATTACAAAGATTTCACCTTCTCATCAGGATTAGGTTATCAATTGTCAAACACCAAAACATTAGTGATTGAGCTGGAAGCGGGGCCGGGTTATCGCTACCAAGAACCCAATCTAGATGAGTTGGATGATGATGATTTGATTTTTCCTGACGTCGTTGAAGAAGCTATTTTTCGAGGCAATGTACATCTACAGTGGAAAATGTTTGATTCATTAGAACTTGAAGCTGATATGACCGTAGTAACGGGGCACAGCAACACTCGTCTTGATACAGAGTTCAGTCTAATTAATAATTTAACGGAGCACACGGCTCTTAAATTTTCTCAATCTCGTGAAATGCTCGATCGTGTCCCCCCAGGGCTAGAAAAAGTCGATCGAGTCTCAAGCATCACTCTTCTTATCCACTTGTAGAATTTTAGGCAAAAAAAACGCTACCCGAAGGTAGCGCTTTAAAGCGTCTAGTTGCTAGAGATTACTCAACAGCAGCAACAACGTTTAATGTAATCTTAGCAGTCACTTCAGAATGAACCTGAATGCTTACTTCGAATTCACCAACGTTACGTAGAGCACCTTCAGGTAAACGTACTTCGCTCTTAGCTACTGCAACGCCAGCTGCAGAAACTGCATCAGCGATATCGCGAGTACCAATTGAACCGAATAGTTTACCTTCGTCACCAGCTTTAGATGAGATAACAACGGCTTCTAGAGCAGTTAGTTTATCAGCGCGAGCTTGTGATGCAGAAAGTTGCTCAGCAACTTTAGCTTCTAGTTCAGCACGGCGAGTTTCGAACATTTCAATGTTCGATTTTGTCGCCATTACAACCTTACCTTTTGGGATAAGGAAGTTACGTGCGTAACCAGATTTAACGTTAACTTGGTCGCCAAGGCTACCTAGGCTACCGATTTTATCAAGTAAAATAACTTGCATTATCTTGTCCTCTTAAACTTAATTAAACTGCTACTGCTTACTGATGCTTATCAGTATACGGTAGAAGTGCTAGGTAACGAGAACGCTTGATAGCGCGAGCTAGCTGACGTTGGTATTTAGCACGTGTACCGGTAATACGGCTAGGTACAATTTTACCAGCTTCAGTGATGTAATTTTTTAGAGTTGCTACGTCTTTGTAGTCAATCTCTTGTACGCCTTCTGCAGTAAAACGGCAGAATTTACGACGACGGAAGAAACGAGCCATGGGCTATCTCCTGATCTAATTATGAGAAATTTGTTCGGCATGCAACACTAATTTACCTATGCCATTACGACCGGTCTGGTAAGCGACAAAACCGCTTGCCTTAATGTTACTACCTAAAGCTAATTGTTGAGTTATTGCTTGTGACCCTTGCCCACTAACTACCACATTTATTCGACAATAAACTTGTCTGGGTAAATCAGCTTCCTGTTTAACCGAGCGATGCTCTAGCACAAAATGGCAATGAGCAATGCCCGCAGGGCTTAGGCTACGAACCGGAGCTTTAGCAATAACGCCGCTTAACTCCAATTTATTGGTCATAAACAATTACTCAGCGGCAGCTTCGCCTTCACTTGGAGCTTGAGGAGCAGCCGCTTCAGTAGCTGGAGCTGTAGTAGCTTCAGTAGCTGGAGCTGTAGTAGCTTCAGCATTGAATGCAGGACGCTCTTCACGCTTAGTAGAACGCTCTTCTTTAGCCTTCATCATTACTGATGGCTCAGTGATAGCGCCTTTAGTACGCATGATCATGTTACGAATAACTGCATCGTTAAAACGGAAAGCAGTTTCTAGCTCATCGATAACAGCTTGATCAGCTTCAACGTTCATAAGAACGTAGTGGGCTTTATGAAGCTTATTGATTGGGTAAGTCATTTGACGACGGCCCCAGTCCTCTAGACGGTGAATTTCACCACCAGAATCTTTGATTGAACCAGTGTAACGCTCGATCATGCCAGCAACTTGCTCGCTTTGATCAGGGTGCACCATGAATACGATTTCATAATGACGCATTGGTTGCTCCTTACGGATTATTCAGCTTCCACGAGTGGCTCG
>JAESQY010000074.1 GCA_016764915.1 Aliivibrio sp.
CTTATTACTCATTATTAACAAAATTAAAATGATGAGAATATTTATTCAAAAATTGACTTTGCTTCAACAATAGAGAGAAGAAATACGAGAGAGTTTTGTTTTTTTTTGAACCAATATTGATGTGCCTCAACATACCATACAAGTGGTGTGGTTATTATTTATCAAATAGTAACAATTATCATTAGTGGTCAAGTCATGAGATTAGTTCAGTTGGAAGATGGTGCTGTTG
This sequence comes from Aliivibrio sp., assembly GCA_016764915.1. GTDB lineage: Bacteria > Pseudomonadota > Gammaproteobacteria > Enterobacterales > Vibrionaceae > Aliivibrio_A. The sequence continues at coordinate 230 of JAESQY010000074.1, forward strand.
CCGCAAACTAAAGTCTCTATTCGCCTTCAAGTGATGACGCTGAAGCGTTTGTGTTAGTTTCTTGAGAAGTCATTGTTGGTGGTCAGAAGATCTTGTAACTGCTGGATTAACTGTTGCTGTTGTTCGATTGAACGTTTAGTCCCGTCGGTGTTTCCCCATATAGGTCCAGGCCAAGCAATATCAGAGGTAAAACGCGCGATGTGGTGTAAATGCAGTTGGGGAACCAAATTGCCTAAAGCACCTACATTTATCTTATCTGGAGAGAAGTGCTCCTCTAGCAATTGAGCGACAAAACTTGACTCTTTAATTAGCTCTATTTGAGAGTGTTCTGGAAGGTGATGTATCTCTTTTAGGTCTGAAATTTTTGGTACTAGGATAATCCAAGGCCCAACTTGTTCTTTGCTTAATAAAACCTGGCAAAGTGGCAGTTCGCCGAGCAGATCGGTATCTGCCATTAATCGTGGGTGTAGAGTAAAATTCATTAGCCAGTTCCTTAAGGTTTCTGAATGTTATACCATAGTATTCTATCTGAATATGTAGACACTTATCGTATGACTGACAAAGTAGACAAATCTCTCTATTCTCCCACTTTTCAGTGGTCTTTTTTACATCCCAAATATTGGCCAACTTGGCTCGGTATTGTGTTGGCTTTCTTTTTGGCTTTTGTTCCATTTAGAATTCGAGATAGACTGGCTGCTTGGGTTGTGAAACAGGTATTAAAGCGCCCTAGTCGAGGCATGAAACGCGCACAACTAAATTTGGAGCACTGCTTTCCCGAGAAAAGTGCTGATGAGCGTAGTGCGATATTAAAAAAATCATATGTGACAGGCGCTCAAGTGATGCTTGGTTTGTCAGAGCGACTGATACGCAGTCGTAAGTTTAATGAAAACAGAGGCAAATTTATTGGTGGTGAGAATTTGTTTTCACTACTAGAAAAGGGCGAAAATATCATTATTTTAGGCCCCCACAGTTGGGCTCTTGATTTTGCTGGTGTACTATTAGCCTCTCGTGGTTATCAAGTATCCACTATGATGAAACCACAAAAAAACCCAATTATTGATTGGTTGATGCACGTGCAGAGAATACAATATGGCGGAAAGATATTCACGCGTAGCGCAGGTATCAAACCTTTGATCCGCTCGATTAAAGAGGGCTACCTTGCTTACTACCTTCCTGATGAAGACCATGGCCCAAAAGCGAGCGTTTTTGTTCCCTTCTTTGCTACTGAAAAAGCAACGTTGAAAGGGTTTGGTAAATTAGCAAAGCTATCCCGCGCTAAGGTCGTACCGATGCTACCTGCTTATAATTCAGAGACTGGGCAATATGAAATACATGTACTGCCTGCGATTGAAAATTTACCAAGTGGTGATGAAGCCACCGATGCAAGAGCAATGAACCTAGCCATTGAAACGTTAGTGCGTGATCGCCCTGAGCAATATATGTGGCTGTTGAACCTACTTCGTTCAAGACCAGATGGTAGCCATTTGTATTAGAAAAAGTGATGTAAAAAAAGCCCGGTCATAAAAATGGCCGGGCTTTTTTGATGCTGTGATGATTACATGCGCTCTAACGTTTCAATGCCTAACAGGTCCAAACCTTGTTTGATGGTTTTTGCTGTTAACAGAGCCAGTTTCAAGCGGCTCTGTTTAGTTGCTTCTTCTGCAGAAAGGATAGGGCAAGCTTCATAGAAACTAGAGAAGTTACCAGCAAGTTCGAACAGGTAACTACACATTAAGTGGGGTTGACCTTCACGAGCCACTGAGTGAACCGCTTCTTCAAATTGAAGTAACTTGGCAGCAAGCACTTTTTCTTTATCATTTTCGATACAGATTGAACCTGTTAAATCCGCTTCGGAGATATTTGCTTTAGAGAAGATAGAAACAACACGAGTATATGCGTACTGCATATATGGTGCAGTGTTACCTTCAAAAGCAAGCATGTTGTCCCAATCAAAGATGTAATCTGTTGTTCTATGTTTGGATAAATCAGCGTACTTAACCGCAGCCATTGCAACGGTTGTTGCGATGTGTGCTTTTTCGTCAGCTGTTAAATCTTTGTTCTTTGATTCGATAAGGGCAGTTGCACGCTCTTGAGCTTCATCAAGAAGGTCAGCAAGACGCACAGTACCACCAGCACGTGTTTTAAATGGACGACCATCTTTACCTAGCATCATGCCAAAGGCGTGGTGTTCAAGGGTCACTTCTTCAGGCACATAGCCAGCTTTACGAACAATACTCCACGCTTGCATCAAGTGTTGGTGCTGACGTGAATCAATGAAATAGAGAACTCGGTCGGCTTTTAGATCTTCAAAACGATATTTAGCACAAGCAATATCTGTGGTTGTGTATAAGAAACCACCATCACGTTTTTGTACGATAACACCCATTGGGTCGCCATCTTTGTTTTTGTATTCGTCTAGGTAGACAACCTGAGCTCCGTCACTCTCAACCGCTAGGCCTTTCTCTTTTAAGTCGTCCACAATGTCTTGAAGCATTGAGTTGTATTTGCTCTCGCCCATCACATGATCTTGGGTTAAAGAGACATTCAAACGGTCATAGTTAATTTGGTTTTGCACCATAGTGACATCAACCAGTTTTTTCCACATTTTTGCGCAGTACTCGTCGCCACCTTGCAGCTTAACTACGTAGCTACGTGCGCGTGCGGCAAACTCTTCGTCTGCATCGTACATTTTTTTAGATTCACGATAGAAAGCTTCTAAATCAGAAAGCTCCATCGAGACTTCGCCTTGCTCTTGTTGAACACGCTCTAAGTTAGCAATTAACATACCAAACTGCGTTCCCCAATCACCAATATGGTTGGCGCTAATAACGTTATGACCTAGGTATTCTAAGGTACGAACTACAGAGTCACCGATAATGGTTGAGCGTAAGTGACCAACGTGCATCTCTTTAGCTACGTTTGGTGCAGAGTAATCAACAACAATATTTTGCTGTTTCTCTAACTTAAGCCCAAGACGAGCATCAGACATGGCAGCATCAGTTTGAACAGATAACCATTTGCTGCATAAGAAGATATTAATAAAGCCAGGACCTGCAATTTCAACTTTTGATGCAATACCACCAAGGTCAAGAACATCAATGACTTTTTGTGCAAATTCTCGGGGATTAGTACCCAATTTCTTAGCGACACCCATAACACCGTTTGCTTGGTAGTCACCAAACTGAGCTTTTGCCGATTGTCGTACTGCTGCTGGGCTATTTGCTGGTGCACCTGCGGCTTCGAGAGCCTGAGAAACTTTATCATTTAATAGTGCTTGAATATTCACACGCTTTTCCTTCGGACAACTTAAAATTAGAAAGCAAAATTGCTAGAATCGATTTCTGACAACTGTTGAGATTATATTGGTCAGAATTATTGCTCTATACTACCAGTAAAGTATCACCTTTTAACATCCTAAAGTTGAACAGATTTGCTTTTTTTGTGGCCATAATTGACGCTGATAATTTTATTCAGTATCTCGTTCCCCTTTGATCGTATTTAGAAGAGAAAAATATGAATAATTTAGAAGTACAGTCTCTTTCATCGGAACACTTGCTGCACTCATTGCCCGTTTTTATGAAAAAAATTGATGGATTAATTAACGAACTGGGTATTGAACTAGAACACTATCAAGCGGATCATATTGCGATTCGAATTAATGATCTTCAAACGGCGAAAGAGTCACACCAGCAGTGGTTGCCGCTTGGCAGGGAGTGGTCAAATGCCGTGATTAATGGTAGACCGATTATTATCCTTGGTTTTCATACCCCTATCAAAGCTGGGAAATGGGATATTGAGAGTTTAGAATTACCTTACCCCGGAGAGAAACAGTACTCACAGCAAGGATGGGAACATATAGAATGGGTGGTCCCATCGACGGCTTTTACGGTAGAAACTTTTTTAGATGACGTACTCACCAAGTTCCCTAAATTGGAAGAGCAGTGGAGTGAGTTAGAGAAAAAAGGCATTAAAGTTAAATTGAGCAGCCCTCAAGGTGCCAATGAGCGCTTATCGAATCCAACTATTGCGTTTAAGAAAAATGGAGTCTGTATTAAGTTGCACCCGCACTCATTAAAGAGAGTTATTGAGAGCGAGCAGCAGAGCTAATGAACGAGTTAAAACAAAAAAACAAACACGCTTTAACTCGTTATTTTTATAGAATGACAGTGCGATTACCATAAACAAATACATGGTCATTAACCACTTTGTTTAGTGCTTTACTAAGTACGGTCTTTTCAACATCGCGCCCTGCTTGTGCCATATCTTGTGCACTGAAATTGTGGTCAACAGGGATGACTTGCTGTTTTATGATTGGACCTTCATCTAAGTCGTTAGTGACAAAGTGAGCCGTTGCACCGATGATTTTGACGCCTCGATCATAGGCTTTTTGGTATGGTTTAGCACCAATAAAGGCGGGTAAAAAACTTTGATGAATATTGATTATTTTATGCGGGAATAATGCTACAAACTGTTCCGTTAACACGCGCATGTATTTTGCTAATACGACGTAATCAGCTTGATAACGGTGAATAATATCCAGTATATTCTGTTCGTGCTCTTCACGGCTTAAACCAACATGAGAAACACAATGGAAAGGCACATCAAATTTTTCGGTTAAACTGGCAAGGGTATCGTAATTACTCACAACAGCCGCAATCTCAATATTCAAACTGCCATCGAAGGTTTTCATTAGAATATCACCTAAGCAGTGAGATTCTTTGGTTACCATGACCACCACTTTCTTGCGCGATGAGCTGACCAATGACCGATGACTTCCTTCGGGTAAGGCCCTATCCAGATCAGCGAGTAGGGTTTCATCATTAAAATACCCTTCAAGATCGGTTCTCATGAAGAATTGGCCTGAGGTATTATCGACATATTCATTGTTGTGAACAATGTTAAGTTGATGTTTGTAGCAGATGTTCGTGATTTGAGCGATTAGACCGCGAGAGTCCGGGCAGTCAGTAAGAAGTACTTTTCTTTCCATTATTCATCCAAGGTATATTTTATAGTTCTTACTATTGTTTTACCTATAAATGCTGCACAGGTCAAAGCTTTCTCACTTGTTTGCACATCTTAAACTTGGCATACTTACTGACTCACTACTGTATGAATAAACATAATTAATGATTTCAAAAATTTTTTCAGCTTCAGGCGCATTAGGAAAAGTAATCCCCGGTTTTCAACCCCGTCAATCGCAGCTGGATATGGCTAATGCAGTTCACAACACCATTAAAAATGGCTCTCAGTTGGTGGTTGAAGCGGGAACAGGAACAGGAAAAACATTTGCATATCTTGCTCCTGCGTTGATAAGTGGTAAAAAAATCATTATCAGCACTGGGTCTAAAAATCTTCAAGAACAGCTGTTTCATCGTGATTTGCCGCTAATGGTTGACGCATTAGGGTTTACTGGGCGAGTTGCTTTGTTAAAAGGTCGATCGAACTATCTGTGTCATGACCGATTAAGTCGGCAGATGATTGAGAGCCATGACAGTCAATCTGATCCTACTCTACTTTCACAATTGGTTAAAATTCGCAGCTGGTCATCATCCACTAAATCGGGTGATTTAGGTGAATGTGATGCTATTGCTGAAGACAGCCCGTTAATTCCAACGGTAACGTCCAATAATGACAACTGTTTAGGTAAAGAGTGCCCAAGCTTTGGTGATTGTTTTGTTAATAAAGCGCGTGCCAAAGCGCTGGAGGCCGATATCGTGGTGGTTAATCACCATCTGTTTTTAGCTGATATTGCGATTAAAGAGACGGGGTTTGGTGAGTTAATCCCTGAAGCGGATGTTTTTATTTTTGATGAAGCGCATCAGCTTCCAGACATTGCGAGTCATTACTTCGGTCAAAGTTTATCAAGTCGCCAGTTGATAGATTTAGCCAAAGATATTGAGATTGGCTACCGCACCGAAGCTCGAGATATGCGACAGTTACAAAAAATTGCTAATCGTCTTTCTCAGTCAGCCATGGATCTTCGCATTGTATTAGGTGATCCTGGTTTTAGAGGAAATTGGCGAGATGCACTGAAATCAGAGCCGATCAAACGTGAGTTACTGCGCTTAAAGGATGCGTTAGAGCTGGTTTATGATGTACTTAAGTTAGCATTAGGCCGCAGCCAACTGCTCGACACTGCTTTTGATCGAGCTGCACTATTAAAAGCGCGTTTAGAGAGAGTTTGTGATGTCTCAATTACCGGTTACTCTTACTGGTTTGAGTGTTCACCGCGTCACTTCACTTTACACATTACCCCACTCTCTGTTGCGGATAAATTCAAAGATCAGATTGAGCAACAACAAGGGAGCTGGATTTTTACCTCTGCCACACTTGCCGTTCAGGACGATTTTAGCCACTTCACTCAACGATTGGGGCTGGTTCCCGAACAACAATTCTCTCTACCAAGCCCTTTTGATTATCAAAACCAAGCTTTATTATGTGTACCGCGGTTTTTACCTGAACCCAACAGTTTTGGAATGGCTGAAAAGCTGGTGGAGATGTTGCTGCCAGTGATTGTCAAAAATGGAGGACGCTGCTTCTTTTTGTGTACCTCACATCAGATGATGAAAAAACTTGCCGAACGTTTTAGAGAGCAGTTAGATCTGCCAGTATTGGTGCAAGGAGAAACGTCAAAACAGAGGTTATTGGCTGAATTTATGGAGCTTGGTAATGCTTTGTTAGTGGCGACAGGGGCTTTTTGGGAAGGGATAGACGTTAGGGGGGATACCTTAAGCTGTGTTATTATCGATAAATTACCGTTTACCGCTCCCGATGACCCGCTGTTAAAAGCACGAATTGAAGATTGTCGACTTAAAGGTGGAGAGCCATTCTCCCAAGTTCAGATCCCTGATGCTGTCATTACTTTAAAGCAGGGGGTGGGTCGTTTAATCCGAGATCAAAAAGATAAAGGGGCTTTAATCATCTGTGATAACCGTTTGGTCACCAAACAATACGGAGCAGTATTTTTACACAGTCTGCCACCCATACCCAGAACGCGTGATCTTAGTTTGGTTTCAGATTTTCTGGCTGGGAACAAGAGCAAAGAAATTGGGTAATACCATTATTTATATTCATGTAGAAAACCGACAATTTGTCAGAGGCTCCAATGTCTGCAAAAATTTTAGCTGTTGATACAGCGACTGAAAACTGCTCTGTTGCCATCATAATGGATGGAGAAGTAATAACGAGATGTGAAGTCGCGCCTCGTGAACATACCCTTAAGATTCTTCCAATGGTTGATCAAGTATTATCAGAAAGCGGCTTGTCTCTTTCCCAACTGGATGCATTGGCATTTGGTCGTGGACCTGGCAGTTTTACCGGGGTTAGAATTGGTATCGGTATCGCGCAAGGTTTAGCGTATGGTGCTGATCTGCCAATGATTGGTGTATCGACATTGGCAGCAATGTCGCAAGCTGGATACCGACATCACCAAGCGACCCAAGTTGCCGCAGCCATAGATGCTAGAATGAGTGAAGTGTATTGGGGAATGTACCAACGACAAAGTGATGGTGACTGGAGCCCAAGTTTTGCTGAATCTGTCTTGCCTCCTGAAGAACTATTAGCTAAAACTAAAGATATAGAGGGTGAATGGTTAACGGTTGGTACCGGTTGGGCTGCTTATCCAGATGCGCTTGATACATTAACATTAACCACAACAGAGAGCGGGATTTTATATCCAGAAGCTCAAGATATGGCGCTGTTGGCTCAATTTGCGTTTCAACGTAATGAAGCTGTTGAGCCTGAACATGCCAGCCCAGTCTATCTACGGGATAAAGTGACGTGGAAAAAACTGCCAGGTAGAGAGTAGGGAGTAACAATAATATTATGGTTTCGATTCAAAGTATGCCGCCGGCGGTTACACAAAATACGCAAGGTGTAAAACAGCAAAAATCAGTCACGCCTATCTCAATAGATAAGCCACTGAATACTGAGGTAACCAAGGTTGCTACTGCTGTTGTGCGTGGCATTGAATCTGAGACTCGAAATGGATTAACGTTGGCTGAAAAAGATCATGCGCATGCTAATATTCAGTATGATCTGTCTGAAGGAAAGTCACGACAAGCTTTAGAACAGTATATGAATGTTTTTCATCAAGAGAAAAGGGATGAACTTTCACGATTGATGGGAGTCGATATTTATACCTGATCAAACTTTATATAGGTTAAAACAACGAGCTAATTATGAACCATCGCTTATTCATTGTATTATTTTCACTGTTTTTATCCGCCTGCTCAACGCTTCCTGAGGCTTTACAATCTCACACCCCAAAACCGATGATGACACTACAACAGTTGGTCGATGACCAAGGTTCTGGTAGTGATGTTCGCTTGGGAGGGGTTATTGCTAAAGTGGATAATTTACAAGAGAAAACTCGAATCGAAGTCGTTAATATGCCAATTTCATCGGTTGGTAAGCCCAATATTAATATGGAACCTAAAGGCCGCTTTGTTGTTTATCTTGACGGTTTCGTCGATCCGGTTACTTATTCTGAAGGTCGTCTGATGACGGTTGTTGGGAAGAGTGCACCTGATGAAGAGGGTAAAGTTGGTGAGTTTACACAACGCTTTCCGGTTATGTTAGGTTACGGACACCAACTGTGGAAAATCGTAGAACGCGTGATCATTAATGATGTTGGTTCTTATCACTCCCCTTGTTATGGCCTCTACTGCCGAGGTTCTCGTTATCACGGCAGCAGGCAAACAGGCAAAATAACTCAAGAAGTGACCGCACAATGATATCAGAATCGATAATGAAGCTTGATGGCGGTGATATTGCGATGCGCACCATTGGGGATACAGACGCGGAATATACGTTTTTGTTTTTACACGGCTGGCAGGATAATTGTGCCACTTTTGATACGACAATAAGCGCTGTTTTTGAATTAAGTGACGTGCATTATTGTGTGAGTTTCGATTGGGCCGGACACGGGTGGTCGACTTTCAGAGGTGCAAATGATTTCTATCACTTTGCTGATTATGTTGATTTACTGCATCAAGTTATTGCACGATTGCCCAATAACAAATTGATCATTATTGGGCACTCTTTAGGGGCACTGGTGGCAAGCTGTTATTGTGCTGCTTTCCCTGAAAAAGTGTTTACACTGGTTATGATTGAAGGGCTTGGACCTTTAAGTGAACCAAGTGACAACGCCTCTAAACGATTGAGAGAAGGGGTTTTGAGTCGTAGTAGAGTTAGACTTAAACCTTCTAGAGCGTTAAAAAATAAAGAAGAAGCCTTGTTTTTAAGAAGCCAAGTAAATCAACTCCCAGAAGTATTATTAAAGCCAGTCGTTGATCGAGGTACCTACTTTGACGGAGAAGCCGTTAGGTGGAGTCATGATCCAAAACTAAAGTGTGATTCCCTCTATAGAATGTCTGAAGCGCAAGCGTTGGATATTGTGAGTCATATAGAGTGTCCAGTATTGGCTATTTTAGGTGAAAAAGGTTATTCCAGGTTGAAAAACATGCACGCTAGAATTGAATGCTTTAAACAGATAGAGCTAGAAACCATGGAGGGTGGGCATCACTGCCATTTGGAAAACCCTAAGTTAACCGCTATGCGTATTATTGCGCATGTAAAATCTGTTAACCAATCATTAACATCGTACAGCGTCCAGAGTTAAATTTAATATTTGATCAAAATCATGAGCACTTTATACTCTCATTTAGAGTAACTACTCAGCTTATGATTGTGACTGTAAATAGAATAATAAATAGATAAATAAAGGAGAAACAGCGTGGAAAAAATGTGGCTTTCGCGTTATCCGCAGGATGTGCCAGCGGAGATCAACCCAGACGCGTATCAATCGCTGTTAGAAATGTTTGAAACGTCGGTACATAAATTTGCAGATCAACCTGCCTATAACAATATGGGTACGGTAATGACTTTCCGAAAGCTGGAAGAGCGTAGCCGAGCTTTTGCTGCTTATTTGCAAAATGAGCTGAAGTTAAAAAAAGGCGATCGTGTTGCCTTAATGATGCCCAATCTACTGCAATACCCGATAGCGCTGTTTGGTATTTTGCGTGCAGGTTTAGTGGTGGTTAACGTTAATCCACTGTATACCCCTCGTGAATTAGAGCATCAACTGATTGATTCAGGTGCTCAAACTATCGTTATTGTTTCCAATTTTGCTCATACTTTAGAAGCCGTAGTTGATAAGACAGATATTAAAAATGTGATATTAACTAACCTAGGAGATCAGCTGCCTAGAGCCAAAGGCACGTTAGTTAACTTTGTGGTCAAATACGTGAAGAGAATGGTGCCAAAATATCATCTTCCCGGTGCTATTTCGATGCGTAAAACACTGCAACGTGGTCGCCGATTACAGTACATTAAACCTTTTATGAAAGGTGATGACATTGCATTTTTACAATACACTGGTGGTACGACAGGTGTAGCGAAAGGGGCAGTTCTTACTCATCGTAATATGTTGGCTAACTTGCTCCAAGCAAAAGGTGCATATGGACCGGTATTGTTTGAAGGTCGAGAAATCGTGATTACAGCACTGCCGCTGTATCATGTTTTTGCGTTAACAGTGAATTGTCTTTTGTTCATAGAGATGGGTGGACTCAATGTATTGATCACTAACCCTCGCGACATTCCTGCTTTTGTTAAAGAGTTAAAAAATCACGTATTCACCACCATCACTGGGGTAAATACGCTGTTTAATGCTCTGTTAAATAATGAAGACTTCCATGAACTCAATTTTGAAAATCTGCACCTTTCAGTGGGTGGAGGCATGGCAGTACAGCGTTCAGTGGCCGAGAAGTGGAAAAAAATCACCGGTAATCACCTTTTAGAGGGCTACGGCTTAACCGAAAGCTCACCATTAGTTGCTGCTTACCCTTATGACCTAGAAGTGTATAACGGTTCAATTGGTCTACCTGTACCGTCGACCGATATTCGAATTGTTGACGAAGAGGGAATGGTATTAGCACAAGACCAAATTGGTGAGTTACAGGTGAAAGGACCTCAAGTTATGAGAGGTTACTGGAATCGTAAAGGGGCGACTAAAGAAGTTCTTACGGAAGATGGCTGGTTATCAACCGGTGATATTGTTAAATTTGATGAGCAGGGCTTCTTGCATATTGTCGATCGTAAAAAAGATATGATCATTGTGTCTGGTTTTAACGTTTACCCGAATGAAATTGAAGATGTGGTTGCGTTACACGACAAAGTTCTTGAAGTTGCGGCGGTGGGTAAGCCTAACGATGCGACTGGCGAAGCGGTTCGTCTCTGTGTCGTTAAACGAGACGATTCATTGACTAAAGATGAATTAATTGCTCACTGTAGAAAGCATTTAACTGCATATAAAATTCCGCGCATAGTTGAGTTTAGGGATGAACTACCAAAAAGCAATATTGGTAAAATTTTGCGACGTGTCTTAAGAGACGAACATAAAGCTAAATCATAAACTTTTGAGGCTAGCCACTGTGCTAGCCTCTTTTTTACACTAATGTTAACATTATGCATACTATATACACTGATGAGGGCATAATGTGAACCAATCAGAGTCTAAGAGCACTAACACAAAATCGCCTGGAATATTAAGTGTATTACAGAGCGTTATCGCTGCTATGTTTGGCGTACAAACCGATAAAAAACGTCAACAAGATTTTAAAGCAGGCCATTTTAAATATTATGCAGTAGCTGGCGTTATGATGGCTGCATTATTGGTGTTTACTCTTATCTCTATCGTGAATATTGTATTGTCTTAACTGCATTTTCTGCAGCGAATATAAATTGAGAAAATTATTTTGAATTTTGAAATCATTACCGATCATCAACGATTGACTGAAGTGTGTGCAATTGTCAGTAAAAAAGAGTACTTAATGGTGGATACGGAATTTGTACGAACTCGTACTTTGTATCCAAAATTAGGGTTGATTCAAATATACGATGGTGAAATTCTGGCGTTGATTGATCCGATTGAAATCGAAGATATGTCTCCTTTTTGGCAAGTATTGAAAGACCCGCAAGTCACCAAAGTACTGCACGCCTGTGGTGAAGATTTAGAAGTATTCCAACACTATGCTGGCTGTATGCCCTCTCCGATGCTCGATACACAGATTATGGCCTCTTTTCTGGGCTATGGTATGTCGGCAGGTTTTGCCAGTTTAGTGAAAGATTTTCTTGACGTTGAGTTGGACAAAGGTGAATCTCGCACCGATTGGTTAGCAAGACCATTAACCAGTAAACAGCAAGATTACGCTGCGGCCGATGTTTATTACCTTCTGCCTATGTTTGAGTTGATAAAGCAACAGGTCATAGATTCGGGTTGGTGGGAAGCTGTTGAACAGGAAACAGCGCTTATTATTTCAAAAAGACAGAGTATTAAAAATCCTGAAAAATCCTATCTAGACATTAAAAATGCTTGGCAGCTTCAACCCAATCAATTAGCACAATTAAAAATATTAGCAAAATGGCGTTTGGAAGAGGCAAGAAGACGAGACTTAGCGCTTAACTTCGTGGTTAAGGAGCTCAGTATCTGGAAGATGGCGTATTATAACTTGCGCAGTAAAGAGCAAATGCTTAAAGAGGAGTTTGATTTTAGAGAAGTGCAAAGACATGGTAATAAGCTGCTTAACCTTATGGCTGAATCCGATAACGTCTCTCAAAGTGAGTATCCTGAAAAAATAGCCCGTTTGATGGATTTTCCTCACTACAAGCAGATATTTAAGCTATTAAAAGATCAAGTTAAAATTGTCTCTGAAGAGTGCGGTTTAGCAACTGAATTTTTAGCCTCTAAGAAGCAGTTAAATCAGTTTTTGTCTTCCCAATGGAAGCACTCAGATAGTGTTGGTATGACACCGGATGTATTGAGTGGTTGGCGTAAAGAGCTATTACAACAGAAACTGCTAGCGGTTATTGCTTAATTCATATATTGCTTAATTCATAAAATGAGTAGCCAGCGGATCACTTCACTGGCTATTTTTTATCTCTATTTACTGTGTTCATCATCAGGTAGAGTTACATTGAGCTCCAATACTGAAATGTCGTCTTCTGTTTGTTCAAAAGCAACAGTGACATGATCAGGGTTTACATTAACGTATTTTCTGATCACTTTTAGAATGTCCTCTTTTAGTTGAGGAAGATAGGTCGGTGCTGGCCCTTTTCTACGCTCTGCTACAATGATCTGCAAACGCTCTTTTGCAATATTGGCAGTCACTTTTTTCTTCGATCTGAAAAATTCTAGAATAGCCATTACTTACCCCCAAAAATTCGTTTGAATAGACTCTTTTTCTCTTCTTCTAAGAACTTAAATGGAACCTCATCACCAAGAAGTCTAGCAACTGCATCTTTATAAGCAATGGCTGCATCGGTTTCACTATCAAAAATAACAGGGATTCCTTTATTGGATGCATTGAGTACTGATTGGCTCTCTGGAATGACGCCAAGTAAAGGAATGTTTAAGATCTCTTCAACATCCTGAACGCTGAGCATCTCACCGAGATTAACTCGCTCAGGTGAATAGCGGGTTAGTAGCAAATGCTGCTTTACGGGTTCTAGGTTATTTTCAGCGCGGTAAGACTTCGCATCTAAGATACCTAAAATTCTGTCAGAATCTCGCACCGATGAAACTTCAGGATTTGTGGTTACAATGGCTTCATCAGCGAAGTAGAGTGCCATGAATGCACCTAATTCTATCCCTGCGGGTGAATCACAAATAATAAATTCAAACCCCATCTCCTTCAGATCGCTCAGTACTTTTTGTACTCCATCCATAGTTAATGCATCTTTGTCACGAGTTTGAGAAGCAGGCAGAATGTGTAAATTGCTAACACGTTTATCTTTGATCAGAGCTTGGTTAAGTGATGCTTCTTGATTGATGACATTCACAAAGTCATAAACGACTCTGCGTTCACAGCCCATAATAAGATCTAGATTTCTAAGACCAATATCAAAATCAATAACAACGGTTTTTTTTCCTGCTAGAGCAAGGCCAGAAGCGATTGCTGAGCTTGATGTGGTTTTACCAACTCCACCTTTACCTGAGGTAATCACGATAATACGTGCCATCTCTTAAATTCCTTATAATAATTATATAGAGAGTGTTTCAATGCTTAAATGGTCATCGATCATTGAGATCATGACACTACTTTTCCAATGTTGGTCTTCGATTTTATCGCTGAGCCAGTAGTTACCAGCAATGGATATTAGTTCCGATTGCAAATTGTTACAGAAAATCTTAGCTCCTTTTTGTCCACTGGCACCAGCAATAGCCCTTCCTCTAAGTGTGCCATAAATGTGGATGCTGCCATCGGCAATAATTTCAGCTCCAGGGCTGACATTATTTAAAATAACCAGATCGCAATTACGTGCATACACTTGTTGACCAGAGCGAATAGGGGTTTTTATCACTTGAGTTGGGAGCAACTCAGTGTGATTAGTGTGATGAGGTTTAAAAGAGGTCATCACAGCAAATCCAGCTTCTCTAGCAAGAGCGAGAATACGGTTATCTTTACACCCAGTGATTCCTACCGGGATCATGCCTGCTTGTTCAACACCATTTTTAAGCTGAGAAAAGTCGATGTGAGCTGAGACCTTTTCGATATTAATTACCACAGGAGCTGAGGTGAAAAATGAGGGTGCTTGGGAGACTTTTTGTTCCAGCAGTTGCAATGCATGAGAGATATTCTCATCAGGTAAGTGAAGGACAGAAAGCGTAAAATTACTCCCTTTTAAATCGGCGGTTTTGGTCATTAATATAAATACTACTGAATTTTAAAAAAAAGATACTTGAAAGTATAAGAATACCGTAGCATGGTATATTCAGTTGGTGATCACGGCAAGTTAACTTACTGTCAGAATCGATTTTTTGGCAGCCATAGTGGATATTGCCGGATAGAAACTTCAAATAATGATTATTGGCAACCGAGCTTTGCTAAAAAGGTGTTTTAACAATGTTGTGTTCGATTTATAAAACTACAAAAAAAGAGGGTGCTTACCTTTACATCACTAAGAAAGATGACTTCTCTCCGGTACCTGAAGAGTTAATGAAAACGTTTGGTAAACCCGTTTTTGTAATGGTGATAAAAATGGATGGTAGAACATTGGCTTTGGTTGATATTGAGAAAGTGAAAGCCTCTCTGCTTAATGATGGTTTCTTTCTACAGGTACCACCTATTCCTGAAAATTTGCTAGAGAAATATAAAGAGCAAAAAGCACAGCAAAAATAGAGGCAAAATATGAAAAAAATTGGGTTGGCAGCAATTCTTGGATTTAGCGTTATCTCATCGTCTTACGCGGCAACATTTGAGCAATATGTTCTCGATTTAAAGCAAGAAGCACGCACAGTAGGCATATCTGAACCGATTATTGAACAAGCTTTTGATGGCGTTACCTATAAAGCAAAAGCGGTTAAAGCAGACAAAAACCAACCAGAAAAAAAATTAACATTAGATCAATATATACCAAGAGCAGTGCCCAAATGGAAAATAGAGAAAGCCAGCCGACTCTATACAAAACATGAAAGTGAGCTCAATCGAATTGGCGAGCAGTTTGGTGTTCAGCCTCGATTTATTGTTGCCCTTTGGGGAGTAGAAAGTAATTTTGGACATCTGACTGGTGGCTACAATGTGATTGAAGCGTTGTCGACCTTGGCCTATGACGGTCGCAGAGAGACTTTTTTCAGAAAACAGACTATGGCTGCATTAACCATATTAGAAGAAGGGCACATTGAACCCAAAGCGATGAAGGGTTCATGGGCGGGGGCGATGGGGCAGTGTCAATTTATGCCTACCTCTTTCTTAGCTTATGCCATTGATGGTGATGGTGATGGAAAAAAAGACATTTGGAACAATAGCAGTGATGTTTTTGCGTCTGCGGCTAACTATTTAAAGCAAGTCGGTTGGGATGATACCTATACATGGGGACGTCAAATTAACCTACCTAAGCAGTTTGATCATTCACTGTTGGGTTTAGGTAAAGAGAAAGGCAAAACCATTGCGCAGTGGCAAGAGTTAGGAGTACGCCGTATCACAGGAAAAGCTCTGCCTAACGTTGATCTGCAAGCGTGGATGATTCAGCCTGATGATGAGAAAGGGCGTGCCTATATGGTGTATGGGAACTATAACGCACTGATGCATTGGAACCGTTCTCACTACTTTGCACTCGCAGTTAGCCATTTGGCGGATGCGATTAAAAGATAACAAAAAGGCCTGCTAAGGCCTTTATTTATTAATGGAGGATAGCAATGTTAGCTGTGAAATTGTTCGCAAGCTAATAAGGTATTCTCAATTAATGAAGCGACGGTCATAGGACCAACCCCACCAGGTACGGGTGTGATATATTTTGCTCTACTCTTCGCTACACCGTACTCAACATCACCTGCTAATTTACCTGAATCTAAACGGTTGATACCGACATCAATAACCGTGGCTCCCTCTTTTATCCAGTTACCTGGAATAAAGTTGGGTTTACCGACCGCAACAACAATCAGATCGGCTTGGCGTACATGGGACTCTAAATCCTTGGTGAAACGATGACAGGTGGTTGTGGTACAACCGGCGAGAAGTAGCTCTAAAGTCATTGGGCGACCGACAATGTTTGATGCACCCACAACAACAGCATGCATCCCTCTAATATCAATATTATAACGCTCAAGAAGAGTGATGATGCCTTTTGGCGTGCATGAACGCAGTTTAGGAATACGCTGGCTTAGGCGGCCGACATTATAAGGGTGGAATCCATCAACATCTTTTTCTGGTGTAATTTTTTCAAGCACTTTAGTCGTATCAATACCGGCAGGCAGAGGAAGTTGTACCAATATGCCATCAATAGTTGGATCTTGATTCAAACTCTCAATCATATCAAGAAGCTCTGCCTCGGTTGAGGTGGCTGGAAGGTCGAATGATTTAGAGACAAAACCAACCTCTTCACATGCCGCGCGTTTGCTGCCTACATATACTTGAGATGCTGGATCGCTTCCTACTAATATAACGGCTAACCCTGGAGCTCTTAAACCCGCTTCAACACGTGCGGCTACCCTTGCTTTTACTTCTGTTCGGACGGTTTGTGAAATCAATTTACCATCAATAATCTGGGCGGTCATACATTTCCTTTGAATTGTTCAGGCGAGAAACTGAGCGTATTGTGCCAGAAAGTGTGAACAACATCCACAAAGCAACCGTTTGCCTTTTTGTCTTTTAAAAATAAATAAATAGTAAAGTAATAGCAATGTGCAATACTTTGTTTAAAAAGTAGGCGAGCTGGTCTGTTTTTGTGCATTTGAACCGTATAATAGTAAATAAATGGATAAAATCATTGACGTTAAACAGTGAGTTCGTATAATTCCGGCTCTACAACGCGCCCTTAGCTCAGCTGGATAGAGCACGTCCCTTCTAAGGATGTGGTCGCAGGTTCGAATCCTGCAGGGCGCACCAAATTCGAAAAGTCCGTGAGAGTTAATCTTACGGACTTTTTTCGTTTAATAGTGAAAATAAATTGTTTTTGGGTTGAAAAGAGATTTTTCCGCCCCAATTTCACAAAAAGGAAATAAAACGAACTGAGATTACGGCTCGAACTCGACAGATGTTGACCATATGGCTACAATGTCGCCCCTAATCTAAAAGTTTAGTTATTACTGTTCAGATTTTGAATAGTGTCTCTCGATACCTAGTATCACGAATTATAGGCGTTACGGTTTTCCGTAACACATGAATGCAGTCAGAATTGTCTGACATGCAGCTCAGAATTCTGAGTCAGTTTGAGGTTTAAAATAATGCAAGTTACCGTTGAAACAACTGAAGGCCTAGAGCGCCGCTTAAACATTACCGTTCCTGCTGCTAACATCGAAGATGCAGTAACAGCAGAACTACGCAAAATTGCTAAAAATCGTCGCTTTGATGGCTTCCGTAAAGGTAAAGTACCAATGAGCATGGTTGCTAAGATGTACGGCAAGGCAGTACGTAATGATGTGATGGGTGAAGTGATGCACCGTCACTTTATCGAAGCTATCGTTAAAGAAAAAATCAACCCTGCAGGTACGCCTACTTTTTCTCCAGTAGAAACTGAAGAAGGTAAAGACATCATATTTGCTGCAACTTTTGAAGTTTACCCAACAGTTGAACTAAAAGACCTAGATAAAGTTGTTGTAGAAAAGCCAGCGGTTGAAGTTAAAGACGAAGACATTGCTGAAATGCTTGAAACACTACGTAAGCAACAAGCTACATGGGCTGAAACTGAAGAAGCCGCTGCGGCAGATTCACGCGCTACCATTGACTTCAACGGCTCAATCGACGGTGAAGAGTTTGAAGGTGGCAAAGCTGAAAACTTCGCACTTGAGATGGGCCAAGGTCGTATGATCCCTGGTTTTGAAGAGGGCATTGCTGGTAAGAAAGCAGGTGAAGAGTTTTCTATCAAAGTTGATTTCCCTGCAGATTACCACGCTGAAAATTTGAAAGGTAAATCAGCGCAGTTTGAAATTAAATTGATTAAAGTTGAATCACGTGAGCTACCTGAACTAACAGAAGAGTTTATTTCTCGCTTTGGTGTTAAAGATGGCTCTATCGACGGACTTAAAGCTGAAGTACGCAAAAACATGGAGCGTGAATTAGCGCAAGCTGTTAAAACGCGTATCAAAGAGCAAGCGATTAACGGTTTAGTTGAAAATAATGATATCGATGTTCCTTCTGCACTAATTGCTCAAGAAGTTGAAGTACTTCGCAAGCAAGCTGTTCAACGTTTTGGTGGCGATGCTAAAAATACACCTGAATTGCCTGCTGAACTGTTTGAAGAGCAAGCGAAACGTCGTGTAGTTGTTGGTCTTCTTCTTGGTGAAGTAATCAAATCTGAAGAGCTTAAAGCGGATGCTGATAAAGTAAAAGCGCTGATCGCAGAAATGGCTTCTGCATACGAAGACCCATCTGAAGTTGTTGCATATTATGAAGGCAACGAAGAGATGATGAACAACATGCGTAATGTGGCATTAGAAGAACAAGCAATTGATGCAATTCTAGCAAAAGCAACTGTTTCTGATAAAGAAGTAAGCTTCCAAGAGCTTATGAATCAGCAACAGCCAGCTTAATTGCCGTTTTGTTAAAGTAGACGTTGACTTAGAATCAACAGGTCTGCTATCAATGGTCCGTGTGAAGGTTTTCATCCGGGCCATTTATTTTTAGGCTTAGAATCAATTAATAGGTGCATGTAATGAACAATCAAGAAAAAAGTACCATGTCTTCTATTCAGAGTGCTCTAGTTCCTATGGTCGTTGAACAGACTCCTCGAGGAGAACGTTCGTTCGATATATTTTCTCGTCTTCTTAAAGAGCGTGTTATTTTTCTAACGGGTCAAGTTGAAGATAATATGGCTAATATTATTGTAGCCCAGCTTCTTTTTCTCGAATCTGAGAATCCAGAGAAAGATATTTTTCTCTACATTAACTCACCAGGTGGCTCTGTTACGGCAGGGATGTCAATCTATGACACAATGCAGTTCATTAAACCTAACGTGAGCACTGTGTGTATGGGACAAGCTTGTTCAATGGGATCTTTCCTATTAACAGGTGGCGCGAAAGGTAAGCGTTTTTGTTTGCCAAACGCTAGCGTCATGATTCATCAGCCACTAGGGGGTTATCAAGGCCAAGCTTCAGACATTCAAATTCACGCAGATAATATCCTAGCGACCAAAAAGAGATTAAATAATATGTTGGCAGAACATACAGGTCAGCCATTGGAAGTGATTGAAAGAGATACTGATCGTGATAATTTCATGACGGCTCAAGAGGCTGTCGATTATGGTTTAGTGGATGCGATTTTAACGAATCGTGATTAAAGATTAAAATATTTGAGGCAGCAAATTAACCATATTTGTTATAAACTCAAATAAAGAGACAAAAGTATTGCTTAGAAAGAGGTTAGCGAATGACAGATAAACGTAAAGATGATGATAACGGTAAGTTATTGTACTGCTCATTTTGCGGAAAAAGCCAGCATGAAGTGCGTAAACTGATCGCTGGTCCATCGGTTTATGTGTGTGATGAATGTGTCGATCTTTGTAACGATATTATTCGTGAAGAAGTGAAGGATGCGCTTCCAACAAAAGAGAACAGTGCATTACCTACACCACGTGAGATTCGTGAAAAACTCGACGATTATGTTATTGGGCAGGATCATGCGAAAAAGGTACTTTCTGTAGCTGTATATAATCATTATAAGCGTTTACGTAATGGAGACAAAACAGCAGACGGCGTAGAGCTGGGCAAAAGTAATATTCTGCTTATTGGCCCAACGGGTAGCGGTAAAACACTGCTTGCTGAAACGTTGGCTCGCTGTCTAGATGTACCTTTTACTATGGCCGATGCGACCACGCTTACTGAAGCTGGTTATGTAGGTGAAGACGTAGAAAACATCATTCAAAAATTGCTGCAAAAATGTGATTATGACGTGGCTAAAGCAGAACGTGGCATCGTCTATATTGATGAGATTGATAAAATCTCACGTAAATCAGATAACCCATCAATCACTCGTGATGTTTCTGGTGAAGGTGTGCAACAAGCACTTCTAAAACTAATTGAAGGTACGGTTGCATCAGTGCCTCCTCAAGGTGGTCGTAAACACCCTCAACAAGAATTTTTGCAAGTTGATACGTCTAAAATTCTCTTTATTTGTGGCGGTGCGTTTTCAGGTCTTGATAAAGTCGTTGATCAGCGTGTGGCAACGGGCATTGGTATCGGTTTTGGTGCGGATGTTCGCTCAAAAGATGAGACGTCAACATTAAGCGAGTTATTTAAGAAAGTAGAACCTCAAGATCTGGTTAAATATGGACTTATACCTGAGTTTATTGGCCGACTTCCGGTTACGACTACATTGACAGAGCTTGATGAAGAGGCTCTGATTCAGATATTGAGTCAGCCTAAAAATGCACTGACAAAACAGTATGCGGCACTCTTTGAGTTGGAAGGTACTGAACTCGAATTTCGTGATGATGCACTGACAGCGATTGCTAAAAAAGCGATGGAACGTAAAACTGGTGCTCGAGGTTTACGATCTATCCTTGAAGGTATTTTGCTTGATACGATGTATGAGCTGCCATCGCTTAATGATGTCACTAAAGTTGTTATCGACAGTTCAGTGATCAATGGTGAGTCTGAACCGTTAATGATGTATGAAAATTCGGAATCAAAAGTCGCTGGCGCAGAGTAATCTGAACGGTTTTTAAACGATGTAGAATTAAAAAAGGAGGCTGATGCCTCCTTTTTCATTTTATGTGGTTTATACCGTTGAAACTTAAGAGTTAGCCCCCATATAATCTTGAAGTGCCTTGAAGGAAGAGAGAAAAATATGAACCTAGAGCGTTCCGAACGCATTGAAATTCCGGTTCTGCCACTAAGAGATGTGGTGGTATACCCGCATATGGTCATCCCACTGTTTGTCGGCAGGGAAAAATCAATTCGCTGTCTTGAAGCGGCAATGGATCAAAACAAACAGATATTGTTAGTCGCGCAAAAAGAAGCGGCTACTGACGAACCTGAAGTCGGTGATTTGTATTCAGTCGGTACCGTTGCAACTATCCTCCAGTTATTGAAATTACCAGACGGTACAGTAAAAGTGTTGGTAGAAGGCCAGCAGCGAGCGAAAATTGAGCGATTTATTGAAGGTGATTTTTTCTCTGCAGACGCAGAATACCTTGTTACCCCAGAATTAGATGAACGAGAGCAAGAAGTGATCGTTCGCACTGCGATTAATCAGTTCGAAGGGTTTATTAAGCTCAACAAAAAGATCCCACCTGAAGTGTTAACGTCGCTGAATGGAATTGAAGAGGCTGCACGTTTAGCCGATACCATTGCCGCTCATATGCCACTTAAGTTGGCTGATAAGCAGAATGTATTAGAGATCGTCGAGATCAATGATCGTTTAGAATTCTTGATGGGTATGATGGAGTCTGAAATTGATCTTCTTCAAGTTGAGAAACGCATTCGTGGCCGTGTTAAAAAACAGATGGAAAAGAGTCAGCGCGAATATTATCTGAACGAACAGATGAAAGCGATTCAAAAAGAGCTAGGCGATCTTGATGATGCGCCTGATGAATTTGAAGCACTTAAGCTTAAAATCGAAGCGGCTAAAATGCCAGCTGAAGCCAGAATAAAATCTGAGCAAGAGTTGCAAAAATTGAAAATGATGTCACCAATGTCAGCCGAGGCGACCGTGGTGCGTAGCTATATCGATTGGATGATCAGTGTCCCTTGGTCAAAGCGCTCGAAAGTGAAAAAGAACCTTACCAAAGCGGAAGAGATTTTAAATTCAGACCATTACGGTTTAGAGCGTGTTAAAGAACGAATTCTTGAGTATTTGGCAGTTCAAAGCAGAGTCAATAAGCTCAAAGGGCCAATTTTATGCTTAGTAGGACCTCCTGGTGTCGGTAAAACATCATTAGGGCAGTCCATAGCCAAAGCAACAGGTCGAAAATATACCCGCATGGCATTAGGTGGTGTACGTGATGAAGCCGAGATTCGTGGGCATCGTCGTACTTACATTGGCTCGCTTCCTGGTAAATTGATTCAAAAAATGGCAAAAGTGGGAGTGAAAAATCCACTGTTTCTATTGGATGAAATTGACAAAATGTCTTCAGATATGCGCGGTGATCCGTCATCAGCACTTCTTGAAGTGTTAGATCCAGAGCAGAACCACTCATTTAGTGACCACTACTTAGAAG
Organism: Aliivibrio sp.; assembly: GCA_016764915.1. GTDB lineage: Bacteria > Pseudomonadota > Gammaproteobacteria > Enterobacterales > Vibrionaceae > Aliivibrio_A. The sequence goes on from JAESQY010000074.1 coordinate 22,883, forward strand.
TGGATTACGATCTGTCAGATGTGATGTTTGTTGCCACATCAAACTCGATGAATATACCAGGCCCATTGCTTGACCGTATGGAAGTGATTCGTCTTTCTGGTTATACAGAAGATGAAAAATTAAACATTGCCAAAAGTCACTTACTGGATAAGCAGATAGAGCGCAATGGTTTGAAAGAACATGAAATCACCATTGAAGATTCTGCCATTATCGGTATTATTCGCTACTACACGCGCGAAGCCGGAGTTCGTAATCTTGAAAGAGAGATATCGAAACTTTGCCGAAAAGCGGTGAAGAAGATTATTCTTGATAAAGGTCTTAAAACGGTCACAATTAACCAAGATAATCTAAAAGAGTTCTTAGGTGTACAGCGTTGTGACTTTGGTAAAGCTGATGATAGCAATCGAATCGGTCAAGTTACGGGTCTTGCTTGGACTGAAGTAGGGGGCGATCTGCTCACTATTGAAACTGAGCCTATGGTTGGGAAAGGCAAACTCAGCTATACCGGATCGCTTGGTGAGGTGATGCAAGAGTCAATTCAAGCGGCAATGACGGTAGTAAGAAGCCGCGCCGATAAGTTGGGAATAAACTCTGATTTTTATGAGAAACGCGATATTCATGTGCACGTACCTGAAGGCGCTACACCAAAGGATGGTCCAAGTGCTGGTATCGCAATGTGTACTGCATTGGTATCGAGCCTGACGGGTAATCCAGTAAAAGCCGAAGTGGCGATGACTGGGGAAATTACGCTAAGAGGCGAAGTACTTCCAATTGGTGGGTTGAAAGAGAAAATCCTAGCAGCTCATCGTGGTGGAATTAAGACCATTATTATTCCAAAAGAGAACGAACGTGATCTTGAAGAGATACCTGACAACGTCATTGCGGATTTAAAAATCCATCCAGTTCAGTGGATTGACGAAGTTTTAGTGATTGCATTACAAGACAATCCTCTCGGTATTGAGCTGGTTAATACTCAAAACAGTGATACGCTGCAAAAATAACGATGATAAAGGCACTGTCAGGCTTAAAATGCTTGTCAGCGTTTATCTTCAAAGCTAAGTTAGTGTCGTAGTTACTTAATACTTAGCCATGCTAGGGTAAAGGACTAATAAAAAAATTACGGACAATAATTAACTGATTTAAAAATGTCAGAAAATGAACTAGGGGTAAAAAAGTGAATAAATCACAATTAGTCGACAAAATTGCAGAAAACGCAGATGTATCAAAAGCTTCAGCTGGTCGTGCACTCGACGCATTCATTGAAGCAGTTACTGACTCTCTAAAAAGCGGAGACCAAGTTGCATTAGTTGGTTTCGGTACTTTCAGCGTACGTGACCGTGCAGCGCGCACAGGCCGTAACCCGAAGACGGGTGAAGAGATTCAAATTGCTGCAGCTAAAGTTCCTGCTTTCAAAGCTGGCAAGGCGCTTAAAGAAGCGTGTAATTAGAAATTAGCTACAAATATTAGTCTGAACTAATCTCTATTAGAAAAGTCTATAAAAATGAACGCAAGGCTAGTAAAATAGTCGTGATGAGTCATTGGCGCATCGATTGAGATGCGCTTTTTTTTTGTATTTGAGTCAGTATTCTTGGCTACAACCTTGCCCTTCATTTTCAGGAGATATGGCAGATTATGATGGAACGATTACGTGAAGGCGCTAGTAGCCTCGCAGTTAAAATTATTCTGGGTCTAATTATTTTTTCATTTGTTTTTGCAGGCGTAGGTAGTTACCTAGGCTCAGGCTCTCAGCCAATTGCAGCGACAGTAGGTGATAGAGAAATTAGCCGTAATGAATTCGAACAAGCATACCAGAATGAGCGTAGCCGTATGCAATCTCAGCTTGGAGAGTATTTTTCGACTCTTCTTGGTGATCCCCAATACGTACAGCAATTTCGTAAAACCATTTTGGACCGTATGATCAATGACATTCTATTGAATCAACGCGCTCAAGAGCTAGGTCTACGCGTGAGTGATGCACAAGTGCGTACTGAACTTATGAAGATGCCAGCATTCCAAAATGCCGGTCAGTTTGATAAAGAGGTTTATGCATCAGCGCTACGCCGTGCAGGATACACGCCAGAAGGGTTTGCGGAAACCATGCGTCAAGATATGACTCGTAATCAGCTTCTTGTTGCACTTCAAAGCAGTGACTTCACTTTAGAGCATGAAATTGATTATCTAAGTGAGCTTGAAGTTCAGCAGCGCGAAATTAGAACGATTACTTTTGACATTGCCCAGCTAGCCGAACAAACAGAGATAACGGAAGAAGCAATCAAAGCTTTTTATGACAACAATCAGTCACAATTTATGCGTCCTGATCAAGTTAAAGTCTCGTACATTGAGTTATCTGGCGATGCATTAAAGTCTTCTGTTTCAGTTTCTGATGAAGACATAGAGAAGTATTTTACCGAGAATCAAGACAAGTACTCGACGTTAGAGAAGCGTCGTGTGAGTCATATATTGATCCAAGGTGATGATAAAGAGAAAGCTCAAGCAATCTTAGATCGCGTTAATAACGGTGATGATTTTGCCATCGTTGCTGCTGAGGTATCGGATGATACGTTCAGCGCAGAGAAAGGTGGAGCGCTTGATTGGTTCGAACGTGGTGTGATGGATCCTGCTTTTGAAAAAGCAGCATTTGAATTGACCAACGTTAATGACCGTACTGAGTTGGTTAAATCTGCATTTGGTTACCACATCATACAGCTTGATGGAATAGAAGCATCAGTAACAAAGCCTTTAGCCGAAGTTAAAGCGGGTATTGTGACTGCTTTGCAGGAAAATAAAGCTGAGGAAGCATTTTATGAGCTGGAATCAACGTTAACGGAAGTGGCGTTTGAAATGCCAGATTCATTAGTTGATGCTGCAGAAGCAGTAAATGGTCAAATCAAAGTGTCTGAATTTTTCTCTCGCTCGTCAATACCACAGGAATTATCTGCACCTGCAGTTAGCCAGGCGATTTTCAGCCCAGAAGTTAGAGAAGATGGACTGAACTCTGCAGTGATTGAGATTGCGCCAGAGCACGTGATTGTCGTTCGTGTTGACGATAGTCGTCCTGCTGCTGTACTTCCTCTGGTTGATGTTAGCGATGCAGTGAAGGCACAACTTGCGCGTAATCTTGCTGAACAGCAAGCTCAAACGTTAGCGACGGATACGATAACTGCACTGCAGTCGGAGTCGGGTGATAAATTCTTAGCAGATAATAACTTGTCATTTACCGATACTCGTACCATCGCTCGTGATGATGTTCTCGCACAGGAAGTCTTTAAGATTGCTAAACCGTCAGAGAGCAAAAGTGTCTATGTTCAAGCAAGAGACGAGAGCAGTAATATCATCATTATTGCACTTGATGGTGTCCTATCTGTCTCGAATGAGTCAATGAAACCTCAAGTCTCTGCTCGTTTAGCAAGAAGTCAAACTCAGCAGGAGTTATCTGCAGTGCTTGATGTGTTAAGAAGTGAACAGAGCATTAGTTACCCAATTTTAGAAACATCTACAAATTGATTGTAACCTTTATGTAATACTAACGGGCTGCCATGTGCAGCCCGTCCTTTTTTCTGTGACTAAATACCCTTTCTGCTGCATCTAATTTTCACTGTGCGTTACTCTTATTTGGCATAATAACCCAAGGAGAAACACCTATGCTCACATTGATAAAACAGATGTCATTAATCATTTTTACTGCCACTCTCTGCTTCATGACATTGCCAACGCTGGCGGAAGATATTGCAACAGACGAATATCAAGGGATTGAGATTGTGGTTAATATTAATACTGCAGATGTAGAGGAGCTTGATAAATTGTTGGTCGGCGTTGGCCCTAGTAAAGCCCAAGCCATTGTTGAGTTCCGTGAACAAAATGGTGCCTTTACCAAGGTAGAAGATTTGATGCTAGTAAAAGGTATTGGTCAATCTCTGCTTAAAAAAAATCAGCCACGAATACGTCTGTAAACCCGTTCAAACAAGGTAAAAGCAATTCCGCTTACTAGCCCTGCTAAATGCGCTTCGATGACGACCCGAGCATCAATAAGTTGAACGGTAGACTCCGAAGCGCCAAATAGCTGCTCCCAGCAGACCTTAGCTATGATTCCAATCAGTAACCAATAACCAACTCGCCTATTAGCCTGAATGTCCCTGATAGCTCCCCAAGCAAACAGACCATGGATAACACCAGACAGCCCTGAATAATAGTCAATATCAGTGATGACAATGGACAGGCCGACCAGTACCGAAATAATAAACAGTAAAGTCAGGGTGAGTGAGGCAGAAAGATACTCCTTAAACATCAAATAGAAAATAATAAAGGCAGAAGTGTTCATCAACAGGTGGGCAAAGTTGGTGTGGGTGAAGTTTCCTGTTACGATTCGCCATATTTCGCCCTGAATGATCAAGCGCCTGTCCCACAGAAATAGCTTATGCACTGTCAAAGTTTGAGCAACAATCATTAGCGTTAATAAAACAAGCAATAAACGTAGCAAAAGGTAACCCCGTGAGTCGATATTGTATTAAGTGTGGCAAGGCGAGTGTGGCCTGCATTTGTTCTCAGATTCAGTTAATAGAGTCTCATACTGAGTTAATTATTCTACAACATCCTTCGGAAGTGAAGCGATCTATTGGTACTGCAAAAATTTTAAACTTAAGCTTATCCAACAGTTACTGCTTAGTAGGGGAAGATTTCTCCGATCACCCATTATTAAATAGGTTACTTAATGAAAAGGATAGCCAAACAGTGCTGCTATACCCTAAAGAGGGCAGCCGTTTGCTTGCAATTGACACATTTGGTCAGCGTTCGACAAAAGCAAGTAAAACTCGCGTCATCCTGATTGATGGAACGTGGCGTAAAGCATACAAAATATGGCAGTTATCAACGAATTTACACACTGTTCCATCCGTTCATTTAGATGAAAGCTTGATTGGCCAATATAGAATAAGAAAAGCACCAACGGAAAATGGCTTATCAACGGTGGAAGCTGGCTTTCATGCACTAAGAACGTTAGAACCTGAAAATGCTACTCAGTTTTTACCACTATTAACGGCGTTTAATGCGATGGTTGAGTTTCAAATAAACCAAATGCCAACTGGGTTATTTGATAAACATCATGGAGCACAATCGAGCTAGTTTATTTCATCTAAGGTTAAGCTAAAGCTTTTGGCAAAAGTGGATAAAAAATAGTCCATTTCAGGGCTGCGCCTTTTTTCTAGCGTGGTTTCTAAGCGTTTTTTTGCCTGTTCAAATTCGTGATTACCTGCTGCTAACTCTTCCATGCACTTTAGATAGGCACATAAAGAATCGGCTTGTTTAACCAAGGCGGTATCTTCAGAGTTGATTGCACTGCTTATTAACAGATCTTTATAATCACTCTGGAACTCTTCAGGCAACATTGAAAGCAACTTTTCTTCTGCCGCGACTTCGATTTTTTTATACTCTTGTGCAATGGCAGGGTTGAAATACTTGATCGGCGTTGGTAGATCACCAGTTAATACTTCACTGGTATCATGGAACATACCCAGTAAAGCTAAGCGCTCAGGGTTAACATTACCGCCAAATTTTTTATTTTTAATCAATCCTAGCGCATGAGCGACAAACGCGACCTGTAAGCTGTGCTCTGAAATGTTCTCTTTTGAAATACTGCGCATCAATGGCCAGCGCTGGATCAATTTCATTCTTGCAAGATGCGCGAAAAAATGGCTCTGCTTCATAAATAAAAAACCTTAAACGGTGAATACCAAAGAGGCCTTAATATAGGCCTCTTTTATGATGATTACTGAGAGTAGTTATGCAGAAAACGTTCAAGTCGGCCAATCGCCATCTCTAAATCATCCACGCGAGGCAGTGTGACAATTCTAAAGTGGTCCGGTTTGTGCCAGTTAAATCCAGTACCTTGCACGAGTAGTACTTTCTCCTGAATTAAAAAATCCAACACGAATTTCTGATCGTCTTTAATGTTATACATTTTTGGATCGAGTTTAGGGAAGAGATACATTGCCCCCTTCGGTTTAACGCAGCTTACTCCAGGTATCTGAGTTAATAGCTCATAAGCACGATCTCTTTGTTCTAGTAAGCGCCCTCCCGGAAGGAGCAGTTCGTTGACACTTTGGTAGCCTCCTAATGCGGTTTGTATTGCGTGCTGCATAGGAACATTGGCACATAGCCTCATGGATGAGAGCATCTCTAATCCAGATATGTACTCTTTGGCAAAGTGTTGAGGGCCTGAAATAAACATCCAACCAGCTCTAAAGCCACATACCCGGTAGGCTTTGGATAGACCATTGAACGTGATGGTTAATACATCTTCTGATAGGGTGGCGACAGAGGTATGAATTGCACCGTCGTAGAGTACTTTATCGTAAATCTCATCGGCGAATATAATGAGATCATGCTGGCGAGCAATTTCAACTATTTCTAACAGGAAATCACGGCTATATACTGCGCCAGTTGGGTTATTAGGGTTAATTAAAATAATGCCCTTGGTTTTTGAAGTTATCTTGCTCTTAATATCATCCAGATCCGGATACCAATCAGACTCTTCATCACATATGTAGTGAATTGGATTACCACCAGATAAAGAGACTGCTGCGGTCCATAACGGGTAATCAGGTGAAGGGACCAGCATCTCATCATCATTATTGAGCAGTGCTTGCATTGCCATGACTATTAACTCAGAGGCCCCGTTGCCGATATACACATCTTCCACATCAAGATTAAGTAAACCGCGTTTTTGATAGTGCTGTACTACTGCTTTACGAGCGGAGTAAATCCCTTTTGAATCACAATAACCTTGTGAAGTAGGTAAGTTTTTGATGACATCAACTAAAATCTCATCCGGGGCATCAAAACCAAATGGGGCGGGATTGCCAATGTTGAGCTTTAGAATTTTATGCCCTTCTTCTTCTAATCGCTTAGCATGTTTCAATACTGGACCACGAATATCGTAGCAGACATTATTGAGTTTGGATGACATCCCGATATTTTTCATTGATTTGCCTTGATGACTGTTTATCTATTAACTTACAAATTACACTATTTTTTCACAACTGAGAACGGTTTTTTAGTAAAATATAGGGATAAATAAACAGGTGAGGGATTTTATCCTAAAGATGAGTGATTTCTATTATTGAGTATAATTTTTGCCAGTTTCAAGGTTTAATGTAGAATGGTCTGTTCAATTGATTTTTTATTGATACCAAACAATATTTTCTTAAGTGATTAAGAGAATAATTAGAGCATGGAATTACTTTCGCCAAGGTGGCCAAAAAAGCTGAGAGAGGTAGATTTGTCCGCTTTGCATAATGCGATTCAGTCATTAAAAGATAAAATTGAACATGCGAAATCATCTGATGTTCGTGTGGACGTAAACCTTGAGTGGTCAGAAGATAAAGACTTGATAGATTGGTTTGACGCTCAGCCAATTTTCCCTAAATTTTATTGGCAGTCTCGCAACACTCAGCAAGAGACGATTGCATTAGGTCAGGTGAGAACTTTTACTGACCCTGCCGTTGCTCAAAGTGCACTCGGCAATGGTCAGCGCATTTGGGGTGGACGCTCTTTTGATGGTAGAACGTCGAGAAATAGACGCTGTATGTCCTCTTTTTTCTTCTTACCACAGCTTGAAATTAATCGAACCAATAATGCTTGGCAGCTTGTCGCCAACCTCAGTGATGATAATAGTCAACTATTGAGCCGACTTAGCGCATTGACAGACAATGTTACGCCGCTCCATGCGTTAAAATGCAACATCGTTTCGAAAGTGCATGCCCCTGAATTTGCGGATTGGTCAAAGATGGTCAATAAAGCGCTTGATGGCATTACAAACAAAATATTCGAGAAAGTGGTACTGGCGAGAAAAACCACCCTAACACTGAGTCATCCGCTCTCCTCCTCTCAATTTCTAAAAGCCAGCCGTAAGGTTAACACTGACAGTTTTCATTTTATGATGGCGTTAGACCACAAGCACTGCTTTATTGGCTCTACTCCTGAAAGACTCTATGTGAGAAATGGGACTGATATTCATACTGAAGCATTAGCGGGCACTATTGGTCGAGGTATTAATGGTTCCGAAGATAATAAATTAGCGACATGGTTATTTAATGATGAAAAGAATCGTTATGAAAATCATTTAGTGGTTGAGGACATTGTTAGCCGACTCAATAACCACTGCTCGACGGTTCATGTAACCAAAGAACCAGAATTGGTAAAGTTGCGTAAAGTTCAACATCTTAAACGTGATATTTCTGGTCTGCTTAATAGCGATTTTGGTGATGCTTCTTTGCTTGATAGCTTGCAACCCACCGCTGCGATAGCGGGTTTACCACGTGAAGCGGCACTGAATTTTATCGCCGATCATGAACCGTTTGCTCGAGGCTGGTACAGCGGCGCGGTAGGGTTTTTAAGTGAGCAACAGAGCGAGTTTTGTGTGGCGATTAGAAGCGCATTGGTTAAAGAGAAAGAGTTACATCTTTTTGCGGGTGCTGGAATTGTTCCTGGTTCTAAAGCTGACAGTGAGTGGCAAGAGCTGGACAGAAAGACCTCTACGCTCTATAGCTTGTTAGAACCTGAGTCGAATTTATCAGAGTCACGTAGCGCATGAGTTGGAAAGCGCAACAGGCAAGTCTCAACCGATTGTGGGCGGCCTTAATTATTGAAGAGCTGACGCGTTGTGGTGTTAAACATCTCTGCTTAGCGCCAGGTTCTCGTTCAACTCCATTAGCCATAGCGGCTTCAAAGAACAGTAACCTCTCTTTACATACGCATTTTGATGAGCGTGGGTTGGGTTTTTTTGCGTTAGGTTTAGCAAAAGTTGAATCGAACGCGGTGGCGGTTGTTGTCACTTCAGGCACCGCTGTTGCAAATTTATTACCCTGTGTGGTTGAGTCGGGGTTAACCAAAGAGAAGCTAATTCTGTTAACCTCAGACCGTCCTGTTGATCAGATTGATTGCGGTGCTAACCAAGCTATCAACCAAACTGGGATTTTCTCATCTCATGTGACGACATCATTTAATTTACCTAGCCCTACATTAACCATCTCTCCATGCTGGTTATTGAGTGCTATTGATAAGTTGATGTCTGAACAATCCGCCCAAGGCGGTTCACTCCATATAAATTGTCCCTATCCTGAACCGTTGTATGGGGATGATGTCGACTTTGCTAACTATCTAGTGCCGTTATTACACTGGCAGCACTCTCACCAACCTTTTGTCAGTATCATTGAGCCCCAGCAGACTATCGCCATTGCAGATGATTGGCATCAAATGATAAAAACACGCGGTGTGATTGTCGCCGGGAAACTTACGAGTGCAGAATTAACAGCCGTAAGAGTGTTGGCCAAAAGCTTACAATGGCCACTGCTTCTTGATCCTCAGGCCTGTGGTAGCTCAGAATGGGCGCACTATGACTTATGGTTACAGAATCAAGCCTGTTGCACAAAATTAGAACAAGCTCAATCTCTATTGCAAGTCGGCGCAAGGGTGGTATCGAAACGCCTTGGCCAGTTTATTGAAAAACAGCCGTGGTTAAATCATTGGATGGTGACGCCACACTCTGGATTGTTGGTTGCTTCACATCAGCCTCATCACCGTATCAACCATAATATTTTGGATTGGCTAAATAGCTATCAACTTTGGTTAGACAGTGCGGTTAAGTTTGAGTGTTCATCAATGGGTTGGGCCGATGAGTTAATTGAGAGTAGTGACCAAGTTAAAGCGCTATGTGTGTGCTCTACACTATACTCTGAAAAACTGAGCGAGTTAAGCTTTGCCACTAGCCTTGAGAGTGTTATAGCGGAGAATACAACCCTATTTATTGGTAACAGCCTGATCATTCGTTTAGTCGACATGGTGTCATGCTTGCCAGACCTTGCTGTTTACTCTAATCGCGGCGCGTCAGGAATTGATGGTTTAATCGCCACAGCAGCAGGGATACAGTGTGCTAATAAGCAGCCATTACTCTGTCTAATAGGAGACACCTCTCTACTGTATGACCTCAATTCATTGCCTCTGTTGGCCAAGAATGACTCTCCAACCGTCATCGTGGTAACCAACAATGATGGTGGTGCTATTTTTGATCTTTTACCGGTGAGTGAGCAGCAAAAAGAGTCGCTGTATCGTATGCCACATGGTTTTGAGTTTTCACACGCTGCTGCGATGTTCGGTATCGACTATTGTCAGCCAGAGACATTGTCAGCGGCGATTAATGCGGTCCGTGACGGGCTTTCATCAACCAGTAATCAGACACGACTGGTTGAGATTAAAACGTCGCCGGGACAAGCAGGTATCGAGCTAAAGACGCTGTTTTCGGTTATTCAACATGCTTCTATTCTCTAATACCTTCGGACAAGGTAACCCCAACAGCCCTCGTCGCCCAACCGTTGTTTTTTTACACGGTTTTTTAGGCAACTCGAAAGATTGGTCTTCGGTTATTCAACAAGTGAGTCAAACTCACCAATGTATAGCGATAGACCTGCCGGGTCATGGTTACAGTAGCGCAATTAGCGCTATCAACTTTGACCATATTCAGACACTTATTGCACAAACATTGATGCAAAGAGGGATCACTGAAGCGGTGTTTGTCGGTTACTCATTAGGCGCTAGAGTCTTAATGAATATAGTTTCTTATCCGAATGCCTCTTGGCAATGTGATTTGCGAGGAGTCATGTTGGAAGGTGGACATTTTGGTCTTGATAAAGATCAACGTGAGAGTCGTTATCGCAGTGATCAACAGTGGGCAAAACAATTTAGGGGTAGGCCTATTGAGCAAGTCTTACAGAGTTGGTACCAACAAACCGTTTTTTCCTCATTAAGTGATCACCAGCGGCAAACATTGATTGATCAACGTAAACATAACCGTGGAGAGAGAGTGGCTGAAATGTTGGAGGCCGCATCGTTGGCCAAGCAGCAGAACTTACTGCCACAGCTGCAGCAATCTTCAATCTCGTTGCACTATGTGTGTGGCGATAACGATATGAAATTTCAGCAGCTTGCTATTAAAAGCCAATTAGAGTTGTCTATTATTGATGATGCTGGACACAATGCACATAACGAACAACCAGAGCTGTTTAGTCGACAGCTATTACATTATTTAGAACAAGTAGGTTAATAACATGGCGAGAACCGTAGGAATTTCAGAAGAAGAGCTATATGCCGCAATCAACTGGACCGATTGCACAGCAGACTATGAAGATATTCATTATCACAAGTCCGCAGACGGCATCGCTAAAATCACCATTGCTCGGCCACAAGTGAGAAACGCATTTCGCCCGGGAACTGTCAAAGAGATGATTAACGCGCTAGCGGATGCTAGATACGACGAAAATGTCGGTGTGGTTATTTTAACAGGTTTAGGCGAAGACGCTTTCTGCTCCGGTGGTGATCAGAAAATTCGTGGTGACTACGGTGGTTATAAGGATGACTCAGGAACTCATCACCTGAATGTGCTCGATTTCCAACGTCAAATTCGCACTTGTCCTAAACCAGTGATCGCTGCAGTGGCGGGTTATGCGGTAGGTGGTGGACATGTTCTGCATATGATGTGTGACCTTACTATTGCTGCTGAAAATGCACAGTTTGGTCAAACGGGCCCTAAAGTAGGTTCTTTTGATGGTGGCTGGGGCGCTTCATACATGGCCCGTATCGTGGGTCAAAAGAAGGCGCGTGAAATTTGGTTTTTATGTCGTTTCTATGATGCACAAGAAGCTCTGGACATGGGGCTGGTTAATACGGTTGTTCCACTGCAAGATTTGGAAAAAGAGACCATCAGATGGTGCCGCGAAGTATTACAACATAGCCCAATGGCACTGCGCTGTTTAAAAGCGGCCTTAAATGCGGATTGTGACGGTCAAGCAGGTTTACAGGAGCTTGCTGGCAATGCGACCATGATGTTCTATATGACGGAAGAGGGGCAAGAGGGGCGTAATGCATTTAATGAAAAACGTCGACCAAACTTTAACAAATTTCCTCGCAATCCATAATTAAGAGCGAACCCTATGCGAACTGCAAAACTGTACCAATATCAATTGCCAATGGACAGCGGTGTCATTTTGCGCGATCAGCGTTTAACGACTCGTGAAGGTTGGATTGTTGAGTTACAACAAGGTGAATGTATTGGCCGTGGTGAAATTGCTCCTCTGCCTGGATTTAGTCACGAAACTGCTGAGCAAGCAGGTGAACAAGCGCTACAATTTCTTGAGCAGTGGATATCTGGTGAGACGTTAATGTTATCTACGGCACTACCATCCGTTGCTTTTGGCATCAGTATGGCCCAGTTAGAACTTGCGGGTGGACTGCCTGATGATGCGAATTTCGCTACTGCGCCACTTTGCACTGGTGATCCAGATGATTTAGTGATTAAGCTTGATCAAATGGATGGAACCAAAGTGGCCAAAATTAAGGTCGGAATGTATGAAGCGGTACGTGATGGTATGGTGGCCAATATGTTCTTTGATGCGATTCCTGATCTCACTTTGCGTTTAGATGCTAATCGAGGCTGGACGCCAATTAAAGCGCGTCAATTTGCCAAGTATATTCAGCCTCATCACCGTTCGAAAATCGAATTTTTAGAAGAGCCTTGCAAAAAACCGCAAGACAGTCTTGAGTTTGCTCAAGAGAGTGGCATCGCCATTGCTTGGGATGAAACTGTGCGAGATGAGGGTTTTGAAGTAAAAGCACAACAGGGAGTGGTGGCCATTATTATCAAACCAACATTGATTGGCTCAGTGGAAAAATGCCAACAGCTCATTCAGCAGGCGCATCAACAAGGGCTAATTGCCGTTATCAGCTCCAGTATTGAGAGCAGCTTGGGTTTGAATCAACTAGCAAGGCTCGCCAATTGGTTAACACCAGAAGTGACTCCGGGCTTAGATACTGTTGATATGTTTCAGCAGCAGTTAGAGACACCTTGGCCAAATTCGTCATTACCATTGATCCGCCTGTCAGATCTTACTCTGTATTGGAATAAATAGTCGATGGCAGACATTGAGCACGGCTTTACGACTTGGCCGTGGCAGCACTGGACAAAAGAGCGGCCCGATGAGGTCGCTCTCTCTTTTGGCAATACTTCAGTTACTTGGTTGCAGCTGTCTAGCAAAGTTGAAGGCGTTGCTGGTGGCTTGATTAAGCAAGGAGTGAAAAGGGATGAAATCGTCGTTGCAGTTTCAGATAATCGCATTGAACTGATCTGGTTGCATTTAGCGGCACTACGAGTAGGGGCTAGATTTGTCGCGCTACCTGCTCGAATATCGGATGCGGAGTTAATTGAAAAGCTCCATACTCTATCAGCTCATTATATATGGTTAGAGAAGTCAGACAGAGAGATCAATATTGAATATCGGCCGCTGGAACTGATTTCAAGCAGTCAGTGTGTGATACCTGTGACTTGGCAACCGACTAGAGCGGCGAGTTTGGTCTTTACATCGGGATCGACTGGAAAGCCAAAAGCGGTGGTACATAGTATCAATAATCACCTCTACTCTGCAGTGGGTATGCTGAGTATGATGAGCTTTTCTGAACAAGATTCCTGGTTATTATCTTTGCCGTTATCACATGTTTCTGGCTTAGCTATCGTATGGCGCTGGCTAACGGCTGGTGGAAAATTGGTATTAACCAAGAGAGACGAACTGCTGAGCGCCCTTTCTACTGTGACGCACGCTTCTCTAGTGCCGACCCAATTGCAACGACTACTGCAAACAAGTAAGGCAAATGAAGCAACTTGTCTTAAGCAGGTACTTCTAGGTGGAAGCTCTATTCCCGTTGAGTTGGTGGCGCAGGCGAAGTTGCAAGGAATCGATTGTTGGGTTGGTTATGGAATGACAGAAATGGCATCAACGGTGGCAGCAAAACGGGCTGATTCAACATCAGGCGTCGGGCAAGTGATTCCCAACCGGCATATCCGTTTTCGAGACCAAGAAATTCAAGTCAGTGGTAAATCGCTCTGTCTTGGTTACTTAGTGGGTCAGAAGATTCTTACTGTCTGTGACGACGATGGTTGGTTAGCTACGAAAGATCTTGGCTGTGCGAATGAAGGGGAACTGTTTATCCTTGGTCGCAAAGACAACATGTTTATCTCTGGAGGGGAGAATATCCATCCTGAAGAGATAGAGTCTGTGCTTTTAACCTATCCTGACATTAGCCGTGTGGTTGTGATTGGTGTTGACAGTGAAGAGTATGGAGAGCGCCCCGTTGCGGTAGTAGAGAGTTGTACAGCGCTAGATACTGAGCAGCTCAATCGTTTTTTAGAGGGGCGATTAGACAAAATAAAGTGGCCTGACCGCTACTACCCACTACCGAGCGAACTGCAATTGTCAGAGGTTAAAATTAATCGAAACGCAGTGAAATCTTGGTTGTTAACACAGCACTAGCCTCACGGCTTTATTTTCAATAGAGCGAACAACCGGTCAGTGAAAATGGGTGTTTGATAAAACAGATACCCTGTAAATAGTAAATTTCCTACTGCCAGAGCGGCAAAAAATAGCGGGATAGTTAACTGTAGTAAATGCAGAAAAACGACGGCTAGAATCGCACTCACTACCATGAAAATGGCATTATAAATATTATTAGCGGCAATGACTTGCGCACGTTGGTTACTCCGCGCTCGCTGCTGAATCACAGTATAGAGCGGTACAATGTAAATTCCCCCCGATACTCCCAGTAGCAATAGGCTGATAAACAGAGGAAATAACTCAAGTGAGGTCATAAATTGGGTGGCACTGAGTACACTGTGTGCTTGTTCTGGTGTAAACCAGTATAGATTGATACCAAATATGGTCATACCCAAGCTTCCTATTGGCACAATGCCAAGCTCTAGTTTTCCCCTTGAAATTTTATTGCAAAGTAACGAGCCGATAGCAATACCAATCGAAAAGAGTGCAAGCAGTACAGACACCACACTTGGTGAGCCATTCAAATGCATTTTAGTGAAGTTGGGAAACTGAGTTAAGTAACTGGCACCAAGAAACCAAAACCAACTGATGGCCATGATGGCTTGGAAGACTATTTTGTCAGAGCGAGCGATCTTTAAACTGTTTCTGGTGTGTAATAGTGGATTCCAGCTTTGCAGTGGAGGCATCTTTTCAGGCGTGGCTTTTGGTATAAAACGACTGGAAATGTAGCCAATAAGTGCAAATAAAAGACATGAAAATGCAACAATATAATTACTGTAAGGTGATGATGCAATGATGCCAGCCCCTAATGTACCGAGTAAAATGGCGAGGAAGGTGCCAGTTTCAACTAGAGCATTACCTTGTATCAACTCTGTTTGGTCAAGGTGCTGAGGTAAAATCGCGTATTTGATTGGTCCAAAAAAAGCCGATTGGCTACCCATCAAAAACAGTAAAAATAGCAGTAGCCAATAACTTTGAGCCATGAAGGCAAATGCAGCAACACTCATGATAATAATTTCGGCAAATTTTATCTTTCTAATAAGTGCTGATTTTTCATGTCTATCCGCTATCACCCCCGCAGATGCTGAGAAGATGAAAAAGGGCAAAATAAACAGACCCGCGGCCAAATTGATATAAAGTGTTGAAGAGATAGGTTGTTGTTCAATGCTGGCATACGCGACGAGAAGAAGTAGGACATTCTTAAAAATATTATCATTAAATGCCCCCATTGCTTGGGTAATAAAGTATGGAAGAAATCGACGCGAGCGAAGTAACGGGGTTGATGCCTGATTATGCATATTATAAATGAGTCCTTTATTAACAAGCGTTTGACTGTTTATTGACCACAATTGTTACTATTCAGTGTGAAGTTGCTTGATGATTTGGTCAAGTGTTTTACTCGTTATGGTCTCTTGGTGTATGAGGATCACTTTTTTACGATATTTTCTCAAAATAAAATTGAAATGGTTGATCTGATTCGGGGTTTTTACATAAATATGTGTCTATGCTTATTAGCAACGTTAAACAATAAGGAAGAGTAATGCCTTTTAATTCAGAAATTGCCAACGAAATGAGCCTGCTTACCGAATTCTCACTAGATAGCTCACAAGCAGGACTGAAAGTTCATAATGACGCATCTGCTGATACGATTTCTGCGATGACACGTCTTTTTAATAAAGGTTTAGTGACACAAAATGATGGCGGGTATTTAACAAACTTAGGTAGAGATGCCGCGGAACATGCACATGGAGCCATCCAAATTTTAGCGTCTCATAAAGTTAGCGCTTAATGTTGGTTTGAATTTAGCAAGGATGCTAAATTCTCTCTGCCACCCCCCTCTGTAATCGATAGCTACTCACTCTGTAATTCTGTTTATCTCACCGAAATCGCCTCTTTTTTAAGCTTATTTCTTATGAATTGTCTCTTTATTGATGTTTTTGTTTTTTGAATACTTAAGTTTTAGTGATCCAGTTAACAAAATGGCGATTGTTTAACAGTGAATAACGTTGACTTAATATGCATAATTCTAGAATCAACAACACTGCTTTTTGGTTTATTGTTAGAGTGTGAGAATAAACGTGAATATTTACTCGTTTCGACTTATTTAGCTGAAACCAAACTCATAATCTAGTGGAATTATAAGTTGATGTACGTCACGTTTAAGATGTTTTTTTTAATTTAGTATGGCTCCACTTCAGTAGTTAACCCTTTCTCGAAGTATTTGAAATAATTATTAAAATCAAAACTAAATCATCAATATTAATATTTAAATATTAACAGTTTGTTAATATTAGGGGACCAATAAATGCGTATAGTACTAGCGTTAGGCGGAAATGCACTTCTAGCAAGAGGCGAAGCATTAACGGCTGAAAACCAGAGAAGTAATATTAAAAAAGCGGCTCAAAGTATTTCTAAAATTGCAAAGAAACATGAAGTTATTATTGTTCATGGTAATGGTCCACAAGTTGGATTGTTGATGGAGCAAAATGCGATCTATCACTCTCATTCACCTGAAACTACGCCATACCCAATGGACGTATTAGGCTCGCAAACTTGTGGTATGGTCGGTTATATGTTGCAACAAGAGTTGCGAAATATAGATCGTTCATTAAATGTTGCTACTCTGCTTACTCAAACGGTAGTGTCTAAAGATGACCCTGCTTTTTCAGATCCTACTAAGTTTGTTGGCCCAGTATATTCACAGCAACAAGCTGCGGAGCTTTCTGAAAATAGTGATAAACAATTCAAAGCTGATGGCGAATATTATCGCCGTGTAGTACCGTCGCCACAGCCAAAAGATATCATTGAGCTGGAACAAATTCAGACTCTATTAGGCGCTGGAAATTTAGTTATCGCATGTGGCGGTGGCGGTGTGCCTGTTGCATTAGAGGGTGAACAACTTTCTGGTGTCGAATGTGTAATCGATAAAGATCTGACTGCAGAGCTGCTAGCTGAGAAGGTTGATGCTGATCTGTTTATCATTCTAACTGACGGTTCTATCTATCGTAATTTTGGAAAAGCAGACCAAACAGAGATGAAAGTTGCCACTCCGGCAGGTTTAGCAGAATTTGATTTTCCGGCGGGTTCAATGGGACCTAAAGTTGAAGCAGTATGTAAATTTGTAGAAACAGGAAGAGGCCACTCTGCTATTGGTTCACTGTTTGATTTAGATAAAATAATTAATAATGAAGCGGGTACCTTAATTAAACCAGGTACTGGAATTATATATTACTAATGAGTTATATTTCATATTAAATACAATACTAGGCATGGTTTGTGCCTAGTAAGTTATAGTTTAGATAAAACAGTAATTAAATGGTTATATTTCTATCAATTTGAGAGTTTTATATTTCATCAATATCAAATTGATAGTTTTTACGATAAAAATTAAATTTTAATAAATGAACATGTATACATTGATTATCTGGATCTGGCATTAACTTAGCAGTTGATACTTTATATGCTCAAATACTTTGAAGAGCTGAAGTGATTTGCAAAGTTTATTGATCTAGTAAGAAAATATTTTTAAAACTTCGTAATGAGATACTTACAATTTAAAAGGATAATATAGACATGAGCCACGATATCATCAAAGCTTCAAGAAACACTGAAAATGCACCAATGAGCACTGTATCTACACAAACAGTTGCTTTTTCTCACTACAATAACTTCTCAGCTCAACTTCCTGTAGACCCTAAAACAGGTAACATCGTTACAGGTAGCGTAAAAGAGCAGGCAAAACAGTGTTTAGAAAACATTAAAGCGATTGTTGAAAGTATCGATCACGTAATGGATGATGTTGTTAAAATTAATGTTTTCGTTAAGAATATCGCTGATATTGACGCGATTAATGAAGTATATGCATCATTCTTCCCAAATACGATCCCTACACGTAACGTAGTACAAGTTGCTGCTCTGCCAATGAGTGATGCTTTGGTACAAATGGATACATTGATCTCAAACGGTGAAGGTACTGCTCCACAAGCTCCTTGTGCGCTAGTTAAAGTATCAAGAAACACAGATAACGCACCAACAAGTGCTCTATCTACTCAAACAGTTGCTTTCTCTCACTACAACAATCTTTCTGCTCAACTACCTATCGACCCTAAAACAGGTGCGTTGGTAGCTGGTGGCGTTAAAGAGCAAGCTGAGCAGTGCTTCGGCAACATCAAAACTATCCTAGAAAGCATTGGTCACGTGATGAACGATGTGGTTAAAACAACTATCTTCCTTAAAGACCTTGCTGATGCTGAAATTGTTAGCGAAGTATGTGCTAAGTTCTACCCAGGTTATGTACCTGCACGTACTGTTGTTAATGCAGCAGCTCTACCTATGGGCGCATTAGTTCAGATTGATACTGCAGTATCACACGGTGACGGAACTCCACCACAACTTGAAGAAGATACAAAGTTTCTTGTTATCGAAGCAAGGAATACAGAGAATGCACCAAAAGCAGCATACTCTCACACTGTTGCTTTCTCTCACTATAACCACATTGCTGGTCAATTACCTGTAGATCCAAAAACAGAGAAATTGGTAGCGGGTGACGTTAAAGCACAAGCTGAGCAGTGCCTAAATAACATCAAAGCAATCATTGAAAGTGTTGACCACGTAATGGACGATACTGTAAAAATCAATATCCAGCTTACCGATGTTGCTGACATTGAAGCGGTAAACGAAGTTTACACAACGTTCTTCAAAGGCGACCTTCCAGCAAGAACTGTTGTTGGTGTTTCAGCTATCCCTATGGGCGCTTTAGTTCAAATTGATGCTGTTGTTTCTAACTGTGAAGGTACACCACCTACAGTTTAATAGTGATGGTGGTTTGGTCTTTGATTGAACTTAACTATATTCACTGTTAGGCGCACATAAACGGCGTCGTATAAAATGGGCTACGCGATATCCGTTCAGGATCATCAAGTGGCTCATTTTTATTGGCTCCAATAAATGTTCAACAATTTTCATCAGAACCGATTACAATGCCCCGTTAAACGACTTCCACAGAAAAAAGAGCATGAGTTTTTGAACATGATTGATGTAAATATTGAGATCAGCGACTGGTCACCCTGCGTATCGCCAAGCCAACAAAAAGGCTGCGGTGCCTGTTGTATCGCCCCATCAATCACTTCACCTATTCCAGGAATGCCAGATGGAAAGCGAGCAGGGGAGCGATGTGTTCAGTTAAACGACCACAACCTTTGCAAGTTATTTGGTATGGCGAGTCGACCTAAAGTCTGTTTAGACTTTACCGATGAAGCGTCGATATGCGCTTCAGGGCCTGATTTTGCCTTGAAAACCTTAAATGAACTCGAGCTAATGACTCAGTAAAACACTCTTCACATAACAATCGACATGGTATTTAAATGACACAGCAGTTTTGGCAACAAAAAAAATTAGAACAGATGACAGAGACCGAGTGGGAATCGCTGTGTGATGGTTGTGGAAAATGTTGTCTGCATAAGTTGATGGATGAAGATAGCGATGAGATTTACTATACCAATGTCGCCTGCAGCTGGCTGAACAGCAAGACCTGCGGCTGCAAAGACTACCCAAATCGTTTTGAATCGGGCGAAGAGTGCTTAAAGCTTACCAGAGACAAAATCCACGAGTTTAATTGGCTCCCTAAAACCTGCAGCTATCGATTACTGTCAGAAGACAAGCCGCTACCCGAGTGGCACCCACTGATCACCGGGTCAAAATCAAAAATGCACGCCGCCAAAGAGAGCGTTAGAGGCACTGTCGTGTATGAGATTGATGTTATTGACTGGGAAGATCACATTATAAATCACCCTAATAGAGGCTAGGTGTTGCAAGGGTTTTCAATGCTTTATATGTGGTGAATCCATCAACAAGTATCAATATCTATCTATATTATGAAAATTTGCCGCCATTTTGTCGCCATTTTTTGGCGGCGAGTTCTATAGGTTTTTACAGAAAATATCTAATGCATCTTTGTAATTTATATACAGAGAAAAAAGAGCAAGAAATGATGGAATACCTATTTCCATTATGTGGAACCGTAAGTTTTGTTGAATCGAATAGGCTTTAATGCTTGATTCAAATCGGTCAATCCTTTTCAAGTCGTGTTGCAGTCCAGATGCAACATATACAGTTTCAATTAGCTTGTCTCCTAACTTAGAAAGGTCGAGATTGCCGCTACTAGCACTCCAACTTATCTGCTGTTGAAGTAATCTTTTTAATTTATCTTCATACTTGGGCTCGTCAGGACAAAATGTGAATTGACAAATTTCAGAAATGGATTTGATCCTAGTTGAATCGTTATTCATATCATTTGCTTTAGGTTCAGCATCGCCTGCGAGTCGAAGTCTCCAAGACCACCATTCATCAACACAGCGCCAAACAAAGTGAATCAGTTGATATAGAACAATTATGAAGAATATTAGCTTCATATGTTCAATCGTTAAGTTTGTAAGGGGAATACCTAAGAAATTGACTGGTTTGGTATCGATGCCAATATTGAAGTGTGAAATTGCAATTGACACACTACTAGCAATGAGGATATTGCGGCGGTATCTAATTGTTGACTCAGAGAACTCTATGAATGGTCTACTAGTGAATGAACCCATACAATTAATTACCTTACAAATTAGCCAAAGGGTTTTTGCTCACCACATCTTCTAGGTGAGCGTAGCGCATGGTCTGACCTAGCTCTGCTGCCATATCCAAGATGCTCTCTGTGAGTGGAAGTGTGGGTTAGCTTAAATATCCGAGCTTAATAACGTAGCGATTTTTTTGATGTCGGTACCTTTTAAGAAAGCAAACTCAAGTTCGCCAATGCCTGAAGCCCAGATCTTGAATTCTGAATCGAGATCAAAAGTACCTGCGGTTTCTACTGAAAAAGCAGTGATTTTGCTATAAGGGATCACAAAAAACTCGGCTTTTTTGCCGCGTAAGCCCTGAACGTCAACCGTGATTAATCGCTTATTGGTAAGGATTAACAGATCTCGCACCGTTTTGTATTCTAGAGCAACGGTTTCGCCATCTTGGATTAAAAAGTCATAGCGTTCACTATTCACGCCAACTTGCTCTTCGGTTAGGGCCGTGAGTTTGATACCTTTAAACATAACTATCTCTTTATAATATGAATAATGGATTATCTTACCTGAAATAACCTAAGTAGTTGTTGGCACTGCTCACTCTCTACTGATTATTCGAGATTAATATTCTTGGCAGATACTCAACTCTTTTAACGCAATTTCTAGCAACTCAACAATCGGTTGTGCCTGCTTATGGCAGCGAATGTCGGTGAATAGGGCTTTGGCTTGTGGGTACTCTTGTCGTAGATAGACAAGCCACTGCTTAACGCGATTCGGGTAATATCTCCCTTTGTCACCCTCAATTTCAAATTGAGAGTAGCGCAGTAGCAGCTCGATGACTTCACTCCAAGGCATCGATGGCTGGTTATACTTAACCACGTTACCCAGATTTGGCAGGTTAAAAGCACCACGGCACACCATTAAGGTATCGATGCCTGTCGCTGCGATGCAGTTTTTCGCATCTTGATGGTTCCAGATCTCGCCATTAGCGATCACAGGGATTTGAATAGTATTCGCAACTTGCTTAATGTAATCCCATTTAATCTCTTCCGCTTTATAACCATCGACCTTGGTTCGTGCGTGTACGGTTAACTCATTAGCACCAGCTTGATACACAGCATCGGCAATTTCAAAACATTCGCTAGGGGACTCCCAGCCTAATCGAATTTTTGCGGTAACCAATTGATCACTAGGCACTGCATCACGACACGCTTTTACGATGTTGTAAATCTGATCTGGAGTTTTAAGTAGTGCAGCACCACCTCGGCTTTTGTTCACCGCTTTAGCTGGGCAGCCAAAATTGAGATCCACGCCGTCTGAACCGATTTCAACCGCTCTGTTGGCATTTTCGGCCATCCAGTCAGGCTCTTGGCCTAGCAGTTGAACTCGTACAGGGGTGCCGGATGAGGTTTTGCTTTGTTGATGAAGCTCTGGACAAATACGATAGAAAACATGCTCAGGTAATAACATGTCAATAACACGAATGAACTCGGTAACACAGAGATCGTAATCATTAATCTGGGTAAGAAGATCACGCATTAAGTGATCGAGAACACCCTCCATCGGGCCGAGAATTACGCGCATGAATACCTCATTTTAATTGAGGCGTGATTGTAGAGGGCAATAGAAGCACTGTCCAATTTAAGTTCATTGGACAGCGGCTACTGTCAATTAAAAGGATGGAGTATTGTGTTCAAAGATTGTAGACCCTGTGGCTGGATCATAAGTTAATTGAGGTAACTCGATAGATGTTGTTTTATTTTTATGGGTACCAATATAGTAGTAAATGCACTTATTATCACCAGTATACCAATATTTAACATCCACAAGAGAAGGGAAGATGCTCGCACCAAACTCAGCCGTAGTTAAATCTGAGTCTAATAAATTGTTCCAAATTTCCCCACATCCAGAGCCGGTAACGCCAGCAGTGTCTCCTATCGGAAAGCCTTCAATGGATGCGAAAAGAACATCATTGGCATAACCTTCAACCGCTCTGGTCGTTGGTTCACCATCAATTAACCACTGACTTTTATAGAGCTGTAGAGCGGACTTGAAGGCTCCAAAAGAGCCTTGCGCTGCTGACTCATGGGCATCATCAGCAAAATTTAAAAACTTTGGGGCCGCAGTTACTGCTAAGATACCCAAAATAACAATGACTACAACGAGTTCAATTAGGGTAAACCCGTTACTCTGTTTTTTCATGATAAAATTCACTTTTACAAATAAATAAAAAATTGTATGGATTAGCTAAATGTTTAGCGACCTATATCAATTATATCAATTGCTACAATCAATATAAAGCTAAGTGAGTAGTATGAGTAAAATTATTGAGATGTCAGATACTTGGACTGGCCAATCGGTCCATTTTCTCGAAGGTGCGATTTTAGCAGCGAATATGTCAGCGAAACCTTTTGATCCAGATGAGTGGGTTTCATTGTTATCTGAAAATGAAGTGAAGAAAGACGATAAAAATGAAATCGTCAGACACTTAGAGCAACAGTATAATTTACTGTTAAGAAGTGAATACTCTATTACCACAGCCGCTAACGATCACCTTCAAGAGATGGCTTATGGCTTCATGAGTGTTTGGTCTTTGGTAGAGCCGAGTTGGAGTGACGTAAAGGCCTCAGATGGCACGATGCGAATGTTATCGGCGTTATTAACAACGATGATGCTGGTAATTGATGAAAAACAGACTCAGTCACAAATGCGTGAATCGGGTATTGAAAGCCCACCACAACTTGCTGATATGTTACCGAATTTAGATGCAATGGTCATTGAGGTTTCCCTCGCTGCTGATGAAGCTAATGTTGGGGCAAAAAGTCAGTCAGTTAATCCATATAAAGATATTGGACGCAATGATCCTTGTCTCTGTGGCAGTGGTAAGAAGTTTAAGCAATGTTGTGGACCGTAAGGAATTGAGTTAACAGCAACATAGTGTTGCTGTTAATGTTGTTCTTCTCTTATTTTCTTTTGGGGATAACTTGCCCAAGCATGACAATAGCTAAAGCCAGCAAGTTAGCCGCAAAAATGATCACTAACCATTGTGGCATGGATAAATTAACAAACATCCAAACTACTTTACTGCAGTCACCTGTCGCTTCGAACATCCATGGAATCCACTGATTCAATGGCGCCCATGAGGGGAATTGTACAAAAAGATCACAGGTTGCGAATGGCGATGGATTAAATTGATAATCAACATGCTGCATCGCCAGCTTTAATCCCCATCCGGCACTGATACCCCAACCAATAAGTCCAGACCAACGAATAAGAATATTGCTTGGGTTAATAAGTCCAAGAATAGCGGCAAAACCGATCCCCATCATCGCTACACGTTCATAGATGCACATTACGCATGGACCTAGGTGCAACCCATGCTGGAAGAAGAGTGCAGAACCCTCAAAAAAGAGTATGAAAAGCAGCAGTAAAAGCCACGGAGAGCGAGTACTGGAGATCTGTTTAATATATTGCATATTACCCACTTAAGATTTAGAAATAAAAAAGCTCTGAATAATCAGAGCCCTTTATAATATGGTTAGTTCAATTTTTCTATATTAATGACCACTTGAAACCGAATTAGTTGTGATTTCAGCAATACTATGGCTGATCCAGCCGAGATCGTAGAACATTTGAGTCATCGGGTTTAATAGGAAAGCGATGCCGAGGAAACCAATGATCGACAGTACAATAGTATAAGGTAGCGCCATATAGACCATTCTTCCGTACGAAAGGCGAATAAGCGGTGCGAGTGCTGATGTTAATAAGAACAAGAAAGCGGCTTGGCCATTTGGTGTGGCAACTGACGGTAGGTTAGTTCCGGTATTGATTGCAACAGCAAGTAGATCAAACTGGTCACGAGTAATGGTGCCTTCCAGCAGGGCCGTTTTAACTTCATTGATGTAAACGGTTCCGACAAATACATTATCAGAAACCATAGATAACACAGCGTTGGCAATGTAGAACATTGTCGTTTGCTGGCTGCCCTCTAACAACAGTACTGCCTCAATGATAGGTTTGAATAGTTGTTGATCAATGATAACCGCAACGATGGCAAAAAATACGGCAAGTAGAGCGGTAAAAGGCAGAGCCTCTTCAAACGCTTTACCCATAGCATGTTCTTCAATCACACCACAAAATGCCGTAGCTAAAATAATAACTGATAGGCCAATGAGTCCTACTGCAGCTAAGTGTAGTGCTAAACCAACAATCAACCAAACAGCAATGAAGGCTTGAATGATCAGTTTTGCCTTATCAAGATTAGTCCGTTTTTTACGCTCTTCTTCTTCAAAATCTTCAAGGATTTTTCGAACGTGAACGGGTAACTCGGTACCGTAATCAAACCATTTTAATTTTTCAACCATGTAGCAGGTAATTAGTCCACAAATGAAAACGGGTAGTGTGACTGGTAGCATTCGTATGATGAATTCGCCAAACTGCCATGAGGCTTGGTCGGCTATAATAAGGTTTTGTGGTTCACCAACCATCGTCATCACGCCACCTAATGCAGTACCAACCCCCGAGTGCATTAACAAGCTACGTAAGAATGAACGATAGTTTTCAAGGTCATCACGGGTCAGTTCTTCTAAGTGTTCATCTGACGTATGGTCATGGCTGGTATTTTGACTTTTCCCTGACGCTACTTTGTGATAAATCGAGTAGAAACCGATTGCGACACTAATAATCACGGCAATAACAGTTAATGCGTCTAAAAATGCCGATAAGAAGGCAGCGGTAACACAGAAAGCAACGGAAAGTAATGCCTTATTTTTTATGGTAATTAATATCTTAGTGAAAATGAACAGCAGTAGTTGCTTCATGAAATAGATACCGGCAACCATAAATACCAACAGAAGTAGAACTTCAATGTTGGCAACCAGTTCATGTTTGACTTGTTCAGCGGAAGTCATGCCAATGGCCACAGCTTCAATCGCTAATAATCCACCAGGTTGTAAAGGGTAACATTTTAAAGCCATGGCTAAAGTGAAGATAAACTCAATAACTAATAACCAACCCGCGGTAAACGGGTCGATCATAAAAAAGACTATTGGGTTAACAATGAGGAACGAAATTATGGCAATCTTATACCAATCTGGAGCATGACCAAGAAAGTTCTTGATGAATGCATTCCCAAGCGAAACTGACATGAATATAAATCTCTGCTGTAAGTAAAATGGGTAATACGAGGTAGGAAAAACTGGGCCTAAATAACAGGGAAACAGTATTTTTTAAAACTCGTTTATTTAAATCAATAACATATGAACTTGATGGAATATGCTCGTTCGCAGCTTGTTACGTTGTTTATCAACGCTTATATTTAGTAGCGTTTGACACTACCCCGAATTTCAAATATGTCAAATAATGTGTTTCAAAGAGTTAATGGAACAGCGATTTTTTTTTGATTTCGGGATCACAATAGCAGATAGGGTGAGATTGTTGTGACATATGTCACTAAGCTCGTGACTTTCAAGGTTTAGCACTTTCAATAACTAAGAAGTATGAAATGTATAGAATTTCTTGTTATCAATAACTGGTGGTATGATGAGTATTTGTTATAGATATTTAACTTAATTTGGATTGTAAATACATGGTCATTAAGGCAAAGAGCCCCGCTAGTTTTGCGGAGAAATATATCATCGAGAGTATTTGGAATGGTCGCTTTGCACCGGGTTCCATTTTACCTGCTGAGCGCGAATTGTCTGAGTTGATAGGTGTTACTCGTACTACGTTGCGGGAAGTTCTGCAAAGATTAGCAAGAGACGGTTGGTTAACCATTCAACATGGCAAACCAACTAAGGTGAATAATTATATGGAGACGTCAGGTCTGCATATACTTGACACACTGATGACGTTGGATCCAGACCGTGCACCAGTAATCGTTGAAGATCTATTATCAGCAAGAACTAATATTAGCTGCATCTATATGCGTCAATCCTTTAAAGTGGATAAAGAGGGAACGATAGATGTGATCTCTCGAGTTATCGAATCATTAGAGTATTTGATTTCGTCAAACAGCTGGGATGAGTTTGTTGAAAAGTCGCCTTATGCTGAGAAATTAAAAGGCATTATAAAAGATGATAATGAGAAAGATGCCAGTGTGCGCCAAGGTCTCTTGTTAGCAAAAACATTTAATTTCTATGATTATATGTTATTCCAAGGATTAGCGTTTAAATCGGGCAATCCGATATATGGACTGATCTTTAATGGCATTAAAAAATTGTATACACGTGTAGGTAACTTCTATTTCTCATCGCCTGAAGCAAGAGAGCTCTCTTTAGTTTTTTATAAAGATTTATTAGTGCTTTGTAAAGAAGAGCGTCGTGATGAGTTAATGCTACTTATCCGTAATTATGGCATCGCCAGTGGCACAATTTGGGAACAAATGAAGTCGAAACTTCCAAGTGATTTTGCTGACGATCATAGTTAGAATATTCGGTGAAAAAATGTAAAAAAAGCGCTAATTTAATAGCGCTTTTTTATTATGTTTTTGCTTCAAACTTACTTTCTTGAGGCGGGCAACTTGCCACGATAGTTGCCTTACCGCTCGGTTGCTCTTGTTCTAAAATGACATCAAATCCCCATAAACGATGGCAGTGTTTCATTACCTCTTCGCAGTTGTTAAATAGAGGTGTTCTATTGTGTGGAATATGACGAAGTATTAACGATCGATCGCCACGTAAATCAACATTCCATACTTGTATATTAGGTTCATTATTACTTAAGTTATACTGGGCAGATAATACTTCTCTTACCCGTTGATACCCCTCTTCATTATGAATAGCGCCAATCTCTAAGTAATTTTTGTGGTCATCGTCGTTAACAGCAAACAGCTTAAAATCGCGAATCACTTTGGGTGATAAAAATTGGCTAATGAAGCTCTCATCTTTAAAGTTATGCATAGCGAAGTGGAGAGTGTCTAACCAGTCACTACCAGCAATATCGGGGAACCACAATTTGTCCTCATCGGTTGGGTGTTCACAGATACGTCTTATGTCTTGGAACATGGCAAACCCTAACGCATAGGGGTTAATACCACTGTAATATTGACTATCATATTCAGGTTGAGCGACCACATTGGTATGGCTGCTTAAAAACTCTAAAATAAAACTTTCTGTCACCAAACCGTCATCGTAGAGGCGATTCATAATGGTATAGTGCCAAAATGTTGCCCACCCTTCGTTCATGACTTGCGTCTGTTTTTGCGGATAAAAATATTGACTGATGGTTCTGACTATTCTCACTATTTCACGTTGCCACGACTCTAGTAGAGGGGCATGTTTTTCAAAGAAATAGAGAATGTTCTCCTGTGGCTCGTTGGGAAAGTTAATGGACTCTTTCTCTTCGCTTTTATCTGCTTTAGGTATGGTTCGCCATAATGAATTTACTTGTGATTGCAAGTAATCTTCTCGATCTTTTTGACGAGCAGACTCTTCTGTTAACGATATCTTTTGCGGCCGTTGGTAACGATTTACACCATAATTCATTAGCGCGTGGCAAGAGTCTAAAATGGATTCTACTTCTTCAAGACCGTGTCTCTCTTCACACTCGGAGATATAGTTTCGGGCAAACAGTAGGTAATCAACAATCGAGCTGGCATCCGTCCAAGTTTGGAATAAGTAATTACCTTTAAAAAAAGAGTTATGACCGTAACATGCGTGCGCAATGACTAACGCTTGCATAGTAATGGTGTTCTCTTCCATTAAATAGGCAATACAGGGGTCAGAATTGATGACTATCTCATAGGCTAATCCCATTTGGCCATGACGATAGTTCTTTTCGGTTTCAATGAATTTTTTACCAAATGACCAGTGTTGATAGTTGATTGGCATGCCGATACTGGAGTATGCATCCATCATCTGTTCAGCTGTAATGATCTCTATCTGATTTGGATAAGTGTCCAAGCGATATTGCTTGGCAATTCGTTTAATCTCTTTGTGATATTTTTCAAGAAGATCAAACGTCCAATCTGGTCCATCACTTAGCCGTTTATTCTTGGTCTTTGCAGTCATGGCACTCTCCTTTTTAATTCAGCTATTCCACTTGTTTTTTGAACAGTTTTCGGAAAACAGGAAAGATATCTTCTACAGAACGTATGTTCTCCATAGCAAAATTATCATAATTGTCACAAAGGTAATCGTACTCTCTCCACAGTGTTTGATGCGCTCTTCGAGTAATTTCGATGTAAGAGTAGTAGCGAGTTATGGGCAAAATTTTCTTTTCAAGCAACTCACGACAGTTCGGGGAGTCATCTGCCCAGTTATCGCCATCTGAAGCTTGAGATGCGTATATATTCCACTCTGATGACGGGTAGCGCTTTTCAACAATTTCACTCATTAACTTCAGAGCACTGGAGACGATAGTACCGCCTGTCTCTTGTGAATAGAAAAACTCTTGTTCATCTACTTCTTTGGCCTGGGTGTGGTGCCTAATGAAAACAACATCCACGTTTTTATAGGTTCGTGTTAAGAACAGATAGAGCAGAATATAAAAACGTTTGGCGATCTCTTTGGTCGCTTGGTCCATGGAGCCTGAAACATCCATCAGGCAAAACATGACGGCTTGGCTGCTTGGTAGAGCTCGACGTTCATAGTTTTTGAATTTCAAATCGAAACTATCAATAAAGGGTACCCTGCTAATCGCCTTTTTTAGTTCGACTATTTGTTGTTTTAAATTATCCTCCTCTAACAGTTGTGCAGGTTCTTGGTTCTTTAATAGCAGCAGTTTCTCTTCTAGCTGTCGTAATGTTCTTTTTTTGGCTGCAGTAAGCGCAGTACGTCGAGCGAGTGAGTTCTGTAAAGATCGCACCACAGAGATATTGGCGGGTACGCCAGAAGATTTAAATCCAGAGCGAAATGTCTTCCACTCAACCACCTTATTTTGTTGGTTTTTTTGCATGTTTGGTAGCGCTAAGTCATCAAAGAGCAGATCAAGGTATTCACTTTGCGATATTTGAAATGAAAACTCATCTGCACCTTCCCCATCAGCGCTTGCTTGACCTTCGCCCGCACCTTGTCCTCCTCCTTTGGACGGGCGTTCTATACGATCACCGGGAACAAATTTGTCGTTACCAGGGTGAATCGTCTGTTGATCCCCACCTTTACCGTGTCTAAAAGTGGGTTCAATAATGTCTTTGGATGGAATAGTGATGTCTTCACCACTACTCACATCCGTGATTGAACGTTGATTCACAGCATCAGATATTGAATCTTTAATCTGCTGTTTGTGACGTTTCAAAAATCGTTGACGATTTACAGTGCTCTTATTTTTACCGTTGAGCCTACGGTCAATAAAATTGGCCATATCCCCTCCAGAATGTGTAATGAACTTAGTGAGTCAAATTACTAAGAAGATTTTCTCACTCGGAGATACCATTCAGATAGCAAGCGTACTTGTTTTGATGTGTAACCTTTTTCCATCATTCTAGCGACGAAATCGTCGTGTTTTTTCTGCTCATCTGTTGACGTCTTAGCATTAAATGAGATAACAGGGAGTAGCTCTTCGGTATTGGAGAACATCTTCTTCTCGATAACCGTGCGTAGTTTTTCGTAACTTGTCCAACTTGGGTTTCTGCCCGAATTTCCGGCTTTTGCTCTGAGAACAAAGTTGACTATTTCGTTACGGAAATCTTTAGGGTTACTGATACCTGCTGGTTTCTCGATCTTCTCCAATTCACCGTTAAGTGCTGCTCTATCAAATAACTGACCAGTATCGGGATCTCGATACTCTTGATCTTGAATCCAAAAATCAGCATAGATGATGTATCGGTCGAAAATATTTTGTCCGTACTCAGAATAAGATTCTAAGTAAGCGGTTTGAATCTCTTTGCCGATAAATTCGACGTATTTTGGAATGAGATAACCTTTTAAGAATTCGAGGTACTTATCAGCCATCTCTTGCGGGAATTGCTCTCGCTCGATCTGTTGTTCAAGTACATAAAATAGGTGGACAGGGTTAGCGGCTACTTCAGTTTGGTCAAAATTAAAGACTCGAGATAAAATTTTAAACGCAAATCGAGTGGACAGACCGTTCATCCCTTCATCGACACCTGCATAATCTCGATACTCTTGATAAGATTTGGCTTTTGGATCGGTGTCTTTTAATGTTTCGCCATCGTAGACTCTGACTTTGGAGTATACGTTAGAGTTTTCAGGCTCTTTAAGGCGAGAAAGCACACTGAATCTAGCCAAAATATCCAAAGTGCTCGGGGAGCAAGGAGCTCTCGATAGCTCACTGTTTTCCAATAGTTTGTTGTAGATTTTGATCTCTTCAGAAACACGGAGACAGTAGGGTACCTTGACGATAAACACGCGATCTAAAAATGCTTCATTGTTTTTGTTATTACGAAAAGTCAGCCATTCTGATTCATTTGAGTGAGCGAGAATCATGCCATCAAATGGTAGGGCTGATAGGCCTTCTGTACCGTTATAGTTACCCTCTTGGGTCGCGGTTAACAGTGGATGTAAAACCTTGATTGGTGCTTTGAACATCTCCACAAATTCCATTAAGCCTTGATTGGCTTTACATAAAGCGCCCGAGTAGCTGTAGGCATCAGGATCATCTTGAGAGAAGTGCTCTAGCTGCCTGATATCGACTTTACCCACTAATGATGAGATATCTTGGTTATTTTCATCACCGGGCTCTGTTTTTGCTATACCGACTTGATCAAGAATGGATGGTTTTACTTTGATCACGGTAAATTTAGTAATGTCGCCACCAAACTCGTGCAACCGTTTTACAGCCCAAGGTGACATGATGGTATTTAAATAACGGGAAGCGATGTTATAGTCCGATTTAAGCAGTTGTGCGTCTTCACTTGGATCAAACAATGAAAATGGGTGGTCGTTAACAGGGCTTCGCTTGCCATTAGCGCACAGAATATAGATGGAGTTTTGTTGCATTAAGCTTTTTAGTTTTTCAGCCAAAGAAGATTTACCGCCCCCGACTGGACCTAATAAATACAGTATTTGTTTACGTTCTTCTAATCCTTGAGCTGCATGTTTTAGGTAAGATACGATTTGTTCAATCGCCTCTTCCATACCATAGAAGTCTTCAAAGGTTTTATAACGTGAAATTACTCGATTGGAGAACAGTCGACTCAGTCTCGGATCTTGTGCTGTATCGATAAGTACTGGTTCACCAATAGCCAGCAGAAGTCGCTCTGCAGCATTGACATAGACACTTTTATCGTCTCTACATAAGTTAAGAAACTCTAACAGTGAAATTTCTTCGTCTTTTGCTTCTTCATAGCGTTGACGGAAATGGTCAAAAATAGTCATAACGAGTGCCCCCTAAACCAACAACAATAATGAGATGAGAATACAGATTTAAATTACATACCTTCACTATTAAGGGTAGTCGCTTATTTGGGGTTTGTAGGGAAATAGATGAAATTTCAATAACTTTGAGAGTAATTCAGTAGATTATATGCACTGGATTGCGTTGCCAGGTTTAACTCTCTATTGGCTCTAATATGATTTGTGAATAATCGCTCTTACATTTATTTGATAAGTCAGTATACTGCTGTTTATTTTTAACGTACACCAGACTATAAACCAAATGGTGAATAGTTATCTTTAAATAATTTGGCGGTTATTATTGTGAAAAAAATTCGATTATTACTTATGTTTTCTATGTTGTCATTGTTCAGTCAGCCTCTATTTGCTGCGTATTCTCAATGGTCATTAGGGGCAGCAGTTTCTTACTCTCCAGTTATCTATCAAGACACCCCGTCTAACGTAGTTGGCATTCCTATGGTGGGTTATGAGGGAGAACATGTTTTTTTCCGTGGATTTAGTGCTGGTTATCGTATGCTCCCTGCAGGATCGCCGCAAAATATCGTGTTTAGGTTGATGTACGATCCGCGTACCTTTAAACCTGATGACTCGACCAATGCTAATATGCAATTATTAGATGAGAGAAAATCAACCGTGCTTGGTGGTGTGAGTTATCAACTGATTACAATGGTTGGAATGTTTGAAGCAACTGCGGGTTCTGATATCGGTAGTACTCATAATGGCTTATATGCTGAAGCAGCATGGCGTCTACCAATTCGTATGCGTGGTTGGGGCTTAACGCCTTCTATTGGTTATTCGTACAATAGTGAAAAAATCAATAATCATCTATATGGTGTCTCTCAAGCAGAATCTACCGCAACAGGTGGTGCGATTAAGGCATTTGATGCAGATTGGGATGGTCAGTTCTTTGTTGGCTTAAGCGCATATATGTTTGTAACCAAAAATATTCGATTAACGGGTAGTATTCGTTATTTGAATTTAGAGGGCGATATAGAAAATAGCCCTATTATCGAGCATACGACCAGTAGCACCGCTACCATCGGTGCTTCTTACGTATTTTAACGATTTGCATATGAATGTAAAAAGCCCTAATTGAATTGATGTTCAATTAGGGCTTTTTATTGAAAACGTTATTTCTGAACTATTGTATGCCAATCGAAGTGCATAGCTGGTAGTGCTCACCCGGTTGAAGCACTTTCCCTTGCTCAATAGAGTTCGTGTGCAGCGTTGACTCTACGCAGAGCATGCTTTGATAACCGTTGTTATTCATATCAGCCATAACCGTAGAGCCTTCAAGCCATGGGTTCCATATTACCGCACTATTTTCACCCTGGTTGCATACGGTGAGTGTACGTCCATATGCAGGGTCACTAACCTTAATACATGGTGTTGGCCTGAGATAGACGCGGTCGATTGCAGAATTTATTCTAAGCTCTGAGAGCCCTGTGGTGACAGTCTCGTTAACAAAGCTATCAATGTATTCAGGACCCATTCCAGTGACGGTAGAGGCGTGAATATCAGCCAGATTTAAGTAAGTGTGTAACGCACCGCTAAAGCGCCATTCATGATCATCACAGTTCGCCACATCTAGAGTAATTTTGAGGCTCTCTGTTATCTCAAAATTTAGTGTTGCTAAAAAGCGATGTGGCCATACCGATAAGGACTCTTCACTGTGAGAAAGAGTGAGACTAATAATAACACCATTGTCGCTCTCTTTATGCTCACTTAGGGTCCAGTTTGAAGTGCGAGCAAAACCGTGGGCTGGCTCAGCAATTCGGCCAAACCAAGGCCAGCATATCGGAACACCGCCTCTGATCGCTTTCTCTTTTGTGAAAATGGCATCTTCACTTAACCAGATGACATCCTTATGGTCTGCGGGTTTAAACCAAATCAGGTGCCCACCGTGTAGTGAGATACCTGCTTCTGCCAGTTGATGAATCACCCTCACAATTTTAATACCATTGTATTCACATATGGTGACCGAATCAGAGAGTGTGCTAATGGCTGGAAGATTACGTAGTTGCATCGTCATACCCGTTATAATAGCAAATTACAGATACAAAAAAGGCGACTCGAAGTCGCCTTTTCACAAAACTAAGTTTTACTTAGAGATGTAAGAAACAAGGTCAAGAACCTTGTTTGAGTAACCGATTTCGTTGTCGTACCAAGATACAACTTTAACGAATTTGTCAGTTAGTGCAAGACCCGCTTTAGCATCGAATACTGAAGTCTGAACTTCACCGATGAAGTCTTGAGAAACAACCGCATCTTCTGTATAACCAAGAACACCAGCAAATTCATTTTCAGAAGCGCGCTTCATTTCAGCACAGATCTCTTCGTAAGTTGCTGCAGTTTTAAGGTTAACAGTAAGGTCAACAACAGAAACGTTTGCAGTTGGAACGCGGAAAGCCATACCTGTTAAAGTGCCGTTAAGCTCAGGAATTACTTTACCTACAGCTTTTGCTGCGCCAGTTGATGATGGGATGATGTTCTGAGAAGCACCACGACCACCACGCCAATCTTTAGCAGAAGGACCGTCAACCGTCTTTTGAGTTGCAGTAGTTGCATGAACAGTCGTCATAAGACCAGATTCGATGCCCCACTTGTCGTTAAGAATTTTAGCGATGGGTGCAAGACAGTTAGTTGTGCAAGATGCGTTAGAAACGATATCTTGACCTGCGTAATTCATATGGTTAACACCCATAACGAACATAGGTGTTGCATCTTTAGATGGACCAGTCAGAACGACTTTCTTAGCGCCAGCTGTGATGTGCTTACGAGCAGTTGCGTCATCTAGGAAAAGACCCGTTGCTTCAGCAACTACGTCTACGTCGATTTCGTTCCACTTAAGATCTTCTGGATTACGTTCTGCCGTTACACGAACCGTTTTTCCGTTAACGACAAGATTGCCTTCTACCACTTCAACAGTACCGTTGAAACGGCCGTGAGTTGAGTCATATTTAAGCATGTATGCCATGTATTCAACGTCAATAAGGTCGTTAATACCTACAACTTCGATGTCAGCACGTTCTGCTGCTGCACGGAAAACGAAACGTCCAATACGGCCAAAACCGTTAATACCTACTTTGATAGTCATTATGTTGCTCCACAACTTAATTTCTGGTTTAAGATAACTGGTAGTAAAATTACAAAAATTAACGCCAACCTGCAAGTGAAATTCGAAATTTAATTGTTTAATATCAAAAAAAGAACAATATGACGCTAAATATGAGTAAATAAGATACGTTCTCTGTTTGTAAACTACGAATTACGCATTTTTGTTATTTTTTGTAATGTAATTGATAAATGTGTTGAGTATATCTTATAGATTGTGACAGATTTACAACTGGAAATTATGAGTTAACATTGCCGAAATAGGCAAGTTTTAGTTTGAGAATAGTAAGGGAAAGTAGTCATTAATTATGGGCACTAATTTGAACGATGATGATGAAATGAAGCGTGAAGACGAGCATTACCGTAATGCACTGACAGATGAGGAGTATTCTGTTTGCCGCCTTAAGGGGACTGAAGCTGCCTTTTCTGGACCGTTGTTAAAGAATAGGGATACAGGGGTATACCACTGTAAATGCTGCCAAGCTCCACTGTTCTCTTCGGAGAGTAAATATGACTCAGGATGCGGTTGGCCAAGTTTTGATGCGGCTATAGATAATAAAGCGATCAATTTCATTAACGATGTTAGTCACGGAATGGTGAGGACTGAAGTGCAATGTTTTTCTTGTAAATGCCACTTGGGTCACGTTTTTTCTGATGGGCCGCCAACAACGGGTGAGCGATTTTGTGTGAATTCCTTGTCGTTAACTTTTACCAAAAAAGAGTAATAAAACGACGTAATCATTAACATTTGTATTTTTATTACAACGTTTTTGAATGAAATTTAATTTTTTTTATGAACTAAAAAATTGAATTTGGCATTTTTTATCCAAAAAAGTCTAAATTGAGTCGTAATTGACCATTTATTTTTGCAGCAGCATCGGAGGTTAAGGCGGTTTATAAGGGCGTGTTGTTTTTATGCTTTATATACAATGGCTTAAATATTATTCGAAGCGAAAAAAGGTCAACTCACCTCTTCATGCTGACAATTAGCCCGCACAACGGCGGGCAATAGATTTTCATTAAATTTGCCACTCTTAAGGGCATCGGTAATTTTTTCTGCAGCAGATTTTAATTGCTCAACTTGATTTTGATCTAAAGAGTAGAGACGGTTGAGTTGAATATCGGAAACCACAGGTAAATCAAACGATTTCCCTACTTGCGCCCAAAGATAAGCGTGTTGCTTACTGCCATGCTTATGATTGATCGTGGCTAATGTTTGAATCTGACTCGATATATCTTGTTCAGGTTTTGAAAGCTTTAAAGATTGATGAAGTAGAGACAGGGTCTTATCAGGATCTCGTTTCATGTAATAGGTCGATAGAGCGAGTTGCAGCTCACTGGTTTGTAGTTTTCCAGAACCTTCTAGCTTCCTCAGTTTAGTCAGTGCATAGTTATCACCTTGGCTCCATTGATAATAGATAATATTAGGATCCTGTGACTGACTTAACCCTTGTTCTAAAGAGGCAATCTCTTTATTTATATTAATTAGTGCAATGGCTCGCCGAGTTTTAATGTACTTAAGTGTTTTCACCTCTATTTGAGCGGCTAACGTGATGCACTGTTCATAAGTTTTAGTGACTTTTAACAGATTAAGCTTATTGATATCACTGCTGTCATTTAAAGCCACTAGTCTCTGCTGTATTAGAATATGCCGATCTTTTTTACATTGACCATCGTTCATATTTAGCTCTGTACACCTTAGAGCTGAGTTGGCTTCACACAGTTCTTGAACCGTGGGGGGGAAAAGAAAGCAACCACCCAACAGAGTCAGTGAAAGCAGTGAAATGACTGCCAGTTTTATTGTCTGTTTTATATTCATCCGCAACCTTACATCGTTTAAAGAGGTCATCTTAGTGATCAGAGACACTTATTTTTCGGCAGATACTTGACTAACCTTAGCGAAAAGATATGTTTCATGCATCATTTTTACAAATATTGGATCGTTAAGTGAATATTGAAAAACTTCTGACAAGTATGACACCTGAAGTGTATCAGAAGCTAATTTATGCGGTAGAAACGGGCAAGTGGCCAGACGGCACCTCTCTAGAGAAAAAGCAACAAGCATCATGCATGCAGGCTGTTATGCTCTATCAATCTAAACATAATGATGATGCGCAACACATGTCGGTTGCTGTGGGCGGTGAGATCAGCTTTAAATCAAAGAGTGAGCTAAAGAAGCAGTTTAAGAGTGATGAGCAAGATATTTTACGAGTTAAAGAGTCGAAGCTGTAAGTTAACTTATTAATTTTAAAATAAAAAACAGCTGACAATGTCGGCTGTTTTTTTATCTAAAAATTGACAACCTTAGAGAGTCAGTTCACCTCTGAGATCTTGCTGCATCATGGCGCGAATCGTTTTATACGGCAGTTTTAGACTAAGCAAATAGTGTAACTTTGCCAAAGCCGCTTCAGGAGTCATATCATATCCGCTGATCACGCCAGCCGCCGCTAGTGAGCATCCGGTTGCGTATCCACCCATATTCACTTTACCTGATAAACATTGAGTTAAATTAACGACCACTACGCCACGATCAGACGCTTCTTTTAATTGCGCTAATAACTTGGGTTCCTGTGGTGCATTGCCAACACCAAAGGTTAACAGGATCATCGCATTAACGGGTTGTTGCAGAGTATTACGAATCACTTCATAAGAGATCCCCGGATACATGGTAATAACACCAATGGGTTGTGGTGTAATTTGGTGCGATTTGAATTCGCCATCAGGTTTTACATTTAACTCAACACCTTGATGTTGGATGTTAATGCCGGCTTCAAGCAGATTGCGTAAATTGGGTGACGAGAAAGCATTAAAACCATCAGCATGAGTCTTGGTGCTTCTATTGCCTCGAAGCAATGTATTGTTAAAAAACAGTGTTACTTCGTTGATTGGATAGTTTGCAGCAATATGCAGAGCGTTTAGCAGGTTACTTTGTCCGTCAGAGCGCAGCTCCGCTAAAGGAATTTGAGAACCAGTAACAATGACGGGTTTCGACAGGTTCTCAAACATAAATGAGAGTGCAGAGGCCGTATAAGCCATGGTATCGGTACCGTGCAAGATGATAAACCCATCATAGTCATCATAATTGTCAGTGATGTCATCGGCAATACGCTGCCAATCCAGCGGTGTCATATCTGATGAATCGATCAATGGCTCATATTCATGAAGAGTGAAAAGAGGCATTTCTGATCGATGAAATTCAGGCATCTGTTGCAGTTGCTTTTCCATAAACCCTGACACTGGCACGTAGCCATTGTCAGATTTCAGCATACCAATAGTGCCGCCAGTGTAGGCGATGTAAATGTGTTTTCTTTCCATAACAGCGCTCTCGAATAAGAGAAGATTGTGAGGATTATACGGAACATAAGCCCGAAATAAATCGGGCTAACAAAATTAATTGCTAATTTGAGCAGTTAAGACAGAAAGAGTACTGACCCTTAGGATCATTAAAGCTGTTTAGCGTATTTATATCTGCGATCACTCCGCCAGCAATTGGGACTATCGACGATGGGAGTTGAGATAAAAATTGCTCTTTAATGGAGATGTCAAACTCATCAGAGAGCTGCTGAATCAGCTTTTCAGTGCTGGAAAGTGGGGTTTCAATCCAGTAAATATTGTAACTTTGCATCTGCGCTAGCTCAGCCGCTTCTGCAATTGCATCATCGAAATCACCCAGTTGATCAATAAGGCCATTGTTCAGTGCATCTTGTCCTGTCCAAACTCGACCTTGTGCAATCTCATCGGCCTGTTCAAGTGTCATCTCTCGGTGGTTACTGACCAGTGAGATAAAACTATGATACCCATGTTCAATACCAAGTTGAATGGCTTGGGATGCACCTTCTGATAACCCACGAGTGATACCAACACCAGAGAATGGTGTGGTACCGACACCGTCACTATTAATACCTAATTTGTTTAATCCTTTTTCAAAGGTGGTAATAATGCCAAAAATACCAATTGAACCGGTTAATGTAGTGGGTTGGGCAATGATCTTATCCGCACTAAGTGAGATCCAGTAACCCCCCGATGCGGCTAAGCTCGACATAGAAACCACTACGGGTTTACCTGCCGCTTTTAGCTCATCGATTTCAGCTCGAATAACCTCAGAGGCAAAAGCACTGCCACCAGGGCTATCGACTCGAAGAACCACTGCTTTTACTTTGTCATCTTCACGGGCTTGGCGAAGTAACGCTGCGGTGGAGTCACCTCCGACTGAGCCTGGTTTTTGTTTGCCATCTAATATCGTGCCACTGGCAACAACAACAGCAATATCATCGGCGTTCGGGTTAGTAAAACTCGCCACTGTGCTTAAATAATTACGGTAAGAGATTTGATTCACGTGACCATATTGGTCTTCACCAAACACTTCCCGCAAGGTATCTTGCATCTGCTGTCGAGTCATCAGTTGGTCCACTAAGCCTAGGTTCTGACTCAATAGCGCCAAATCCCCTTTGGTTTTGGTTAATTCGGTTAAAAATTGGTCCATGGTTGGTGACAATACAGAGCTGTTAATAGCACGATTATGAGCTACGTCACTGATGTACGCTCCCCATAATTGTGTTAACCAAGTTGATGCAGACTCTTTTGCTGCGTCGGACATGTCGTTGCGTAAGAAAGGTTCAACCGCCGATTTATAAGTACCCACTCTGAATATATGAGTAGTTACATCTAGCTTATCGAGTAGCTGTTTATAATAGAGAGGATAAGAGCTGTAGCCCTGTAACATGACAGCGCCATTTGGAGACATTAATATTTTATCCGCGTAACTGGCTAAATAATACTGGCTTTGACTGTAGTAATCACCGATAGCGTAAACAGGTTTACCTGCCGCTTTAAACTCATTAATGGCTTTGGCAATATAGCGCAACTTGGTCAGGTTGGTTTCTGACAAATCTTTTAAATTAAGCACTAAACCAGTGATTGAGTTATCTGTTGAGGCATAACGCAGTGTATTGACCACATCAAACAGGATAGTCTCTGTTGGTCGGTTATTGCCAAGAATATCACCACCAATTTTTTCAAATGGTTCCACATAACTGCGTTGTTCAACAATTGGACCAGAGAGATTCAGCACTAATGCTGACTTTTCTTTAACAACTGGTTCCGACTCTTCAGGCAGAAACAAGAAAATAAGCAGTGCAATGACACTAACAAAGAGAAGGTTGAGGACCAGCTGGCGAGTGAACGACAATAGTGCCCATATTCCTTTTAAACAACGACCTATAAAGACAAACAGTCCTTTCATGTGAGTACCTATAACCATACATAATAGGGTTATCCTACTAGAACTTAACTAGAAAAACACTGAATATGATATGTGTTAAATAAATGTAAAATATATTTGTAAACCTATGATGGTAGAGATACTCTGGTCAGACCACGAATAGATAAAAGAGTAAATGATATGGCGACTCAGTTTTCACACCTACTTGCACCATTAGATCTTGGCTTTACTACACTGCGCA
This sequence comes from Aliivibrio sp., assembly GCA_016764915.1. GTDB lineage: Bacteria > Pseudomonadota > Gammaproteobacteria > Enterobacterales > Vibrionaceae > Aliivibrio_A. The sequence goes on from JAESQY010000074.1 coordinate 63,679, forward strand.
ATCGCGTATTAATGGGATCAATGCATACCGGGTTAGAAGAAGCCAAAGATGATTATAAAAAGATGGCGGCTTTCTATGCAGCGCGTGCCAAAGGGGGCGTTGGGCTCATTGTTACGGGCGGGTACTCACCTAACTTTCGTGGTCGGTTGCATCCATTCAGCTCGCAATTCAGCTCAAAGCGTGAAGCCAATAAACATAAGAAAGTGACTGCTGCCGTTCATGCTGAAGGAGGCAAGATCGCTCTGCAGCTGCTTCATGCTGGTCGTTATGGTATGCATCCTTGCGCACAAAGTGCCTCTGCCATTCGGTCGCCTATTTCAAAATTCACCCCGAGTGAGATGAGTCATCGTCAAATATTGAACACCATTAAAGCGTTTGCCAATAGTGCTAAATTGGCAAAAGGGGCGGGTTATGATGGTGTAGAACTCATGGGGTCAGAAGGGTATCTGATTAATCAGTTTATCTGTGAGCGTACCAATAAGCGATACGACCAGTGGGGGATAAGCTACGAAAACAGAATTCGTCTACCACTTGAAATTGTGAAATCAGTACGTCAGCAAGTAGGTGAAGATTTTATCATTATATTTCGCTTGTCGATGTTGGATCTAGTTGAGCAGGGCAGCACATTAGAAGAGGTAATTCTATTAGCTAACGAGCTTGAAAAAGCAGGTGTGACCATCATTAATAGCGGCATTGGCTGGCATGAATCTCGTATTCCAACGATTGCTACCCAGGTGCCAAGAGCGGCATTTAGCTGGGTCACAGAGAAAGTAAGAGAGTCCGTATCGGTTCCTTTGGTGACCTGTAATCGAATTAATACGCCAGAAGTTGCAGAACAAATATTAGCTTCAGGGCAAGCCGATATGGTGTCGATGGCGAGACCGTTTTTGGCCGATCCTGAGTTTGTTAATAAAGCTGAACAGAACCGCTCGCAAGAGATTAATACCTGTATTGGCTGTAACCAAGCGTGTTTAGATCACGTGTTCAAAGGCAAACGTGCCAGCTGCATTGTGAATCCTCAAGCGTGTTATGAGACTGAGTTAGTGCTTACTCCACTCGATTTAAGTAACAACAGTAACAAGCGAAAAATTGCAGTGGTGGGGTCAGGCCCTGCAGGATTAGCGGTGGCAACCTCTGCAGCTGAAAGAGGCTTTGAGGTCGACTTGTTCGAACAGCAAGACCATGTCGGTGGTCAGTTTAATTTGGCGATGCAAATACCAGGGAAAGAGGAGTTTAAAGAGACCATTCGCTACTTTACGCATCGAATAGAGAAGACTGGGGTTAATCTTTTGCTCAATACTCCGGCAACCGTTGAGCGTTTAAAATCGTATGATCAGATCATAATTTCGACAGGTGTTCAGCCAAGAGTGCCAAAAATTGAAGGCGTTGATCACCCTAAAGTGATCGATTATCAGACATTGATTGGTGGCAATATAGAGCTGGGTCAAAAAGTCGCGGTGATCGGGGCTGGTGGTATTGGCATCGATGTCGCGACGATGCTGACGGAATCTGAAGAGACAAGCTTAGATGGCTGGTTAGAAGATTGGGGTATTGATAAAAGTATGTCACACGCTGGTGGCCTGTTTCCGCACGATGAGCACGTAAGCAAAAGGCAAGTGTGGGTTATGCAGCGCAAACAAGGACGTGTTGGAAAAGGGCCAGGGAAAACGACGGGCTGGATTCATAAACGCACCTTAGAAAAGCGTGGAGTAGAACTGTTAGGTGGTGTTCAGTATGACAAAATTGATGATCAAGGGCTGCATATTACGATGGAAGGGCAATCGAGAATACTGGATGTAGACCATATCGTATTGTGCGCAGGACAAACTTCAGTCACCTCATTATCTGAGTCACTCAAACAGCAACAGATTGATTTTCATATTATTGGTGGTGCAGATCTGGCGGGCGAACTCGATGCAAAAAGAGCCATTCGACAAGGCGTTGAGTTGGCGGCAAACTTATAAATGCTGAGGTTTGACAACCCCAAAACAGTTAATTGATTGATTTAATGACACACTCTGAGCACAAGAGTAAACTCTGATACTAATAATCAGATAATCTCTCTGCTTGGAGTGTGAAATGGCAACTGTTCGTTTAACCCAATACAGCCATGGTGCTGGCTGTGGTTGTAAAATATCCCCGCAAGTTTTAGACAAAATTCTTCATTCAACCATTGCTCCATTTCACGATCCAAACTTATTAGTCGGTAATGAAAGTAAAGATGATGCCGCGGTCTATGATCTGCAAAATGGCACTTCTATTGTCAGTACGACAGATTTCTTTATGCCTATTGTGGATGACCCATATGATTTTGGCCGTATAGCGGCAACCAATGCGATCAGTGATGTATACGCCATGGGTGGAAAACCGATCATGGCGATTGCAATTTTAGGCTGGCCTATTAATGTCCTTGCCCCTGAGGTTGCTCAGCAAGTGATAGAGGGCGGTCGAGCGGTATGCCGTGAAGCGGGCATCTCATTAGCGGGTGGTCATTCTATTGATGCGCCAGAGCCGATTTTTGGTTTGGCGGTAACAGGCACGGTTGATACTGATCGTGTGAAACGTAATAACCAAGCTACAGCAGGCTGTAAGCTATATTTGACCAAACCGTTAGGCATCGGCGTGTTAACCACGGCTGAAAAGCAATCTAAGTTGCGCGCTGAACATCAAGGTGTTGCCCGTGATTGGATGTGTAAACTGAATAAACCAGGTGAAGATTTTGCTAACGTGGCTGGTGTAAAAGCAATGACGGATGTTACCGGGTTTGGCCTGTTGGGGCATTTGACCGAAGTGTGTGAAGGCAGTGGTTTAGTTGCCGAGGTGTGGTTTGATAAAGTCCCACAGCTACCCGCTGTTTTTGACTACATAGAATTGGGTTGTGTACCCGGTGGTACTGGACGTAACTACGAAAGTTATCAATCAAAAATAGGCAATATTACCGAGTTACAAAAATCGCTGCTTTGCGATCCACAAACCTCAGGCGGACTGTTACTGGCGGTTGAAGATGGATCAACAGATGACGTAGCCGAGATCGCGAAAAAGCATGGTATTGAACTGCAAGCTATTGGTCAGTTAACCACGGCCAACGATCCAAACAGCTCTGTACTAATCGAGATTATTTGATGACTCGATGTAATGCAAAAGATTACCGTAAGCTGTTTTTAGATGATACACCGATGATGGATATGCGAGCACCGATTGAGTTTAATCAAGGTGCATTTCCAACATCGGTCAACCTTCCTTTGATGACAGATGAAGAGCGAACGGCTGTTGGTATTTGTTATAAACAGCAAGGGCAAGAGGCGGCAATAAAGTTGGGAGAGCAGTTAGTTGTTGGTGATATTAAGGCACAACGACTCGCGCAGTGGCAAGCCTTTTGTACCGCTAATCCTAATGGCTACTTATACTGTTTCCGTGGTGGGTTACGTTCAAAAATAACGCAGCAGTGGCTTAAAGAATCAGGCATTGACTATCCGTTTGTTGAGGGTGGTTTCAAAGCAATGCGTCGTTTTCTTCTTGATGCCATTGAAGAGATCAGCGAATACCCGTTAACCATTGTCGCTGGATTCACTGGCAGTGGAAAAACCATTATGGTTAATGAGCTAAAAAATGGACTTGATCTTGAAGGCGCTGCAAATCATCGAGGCTCTTCATTCGGTCGATATGTTACCGAGCAGCGCAGTCAAATCAATTTCGATAATGTCCTGGCTGTAGACATTGTAAAAAAACAGGCCAGAGGCTGCCGCTCATTCATACTGGAGGATGAAGGCAAAAATGTAGGTTCAGCCAATGTGCCATTGTCACTTTATGCGGCAATGCAAACTGCGCCAATAGTCGTAATTGAAGACCCATTTGATGTGCGGTTAGAGCGACTGCGCAGTGATTATGTGGTGCGTATGCAGAGCGACTTTATTGCTACTTATGGTGAAAATGAAGGATGGATAAATTTAGAAGCGTATCTCGAGAGAGGGCTTTATAGCATTCGTAAACGTTTAGGTCTTGAGCGTTATGCTCAAATTCTTGCAGACCAAAAACACGCGCTGCACATTCATCGCACCAATGGCGATATTGAGCCTCATTTTACTTGGTTAACTCAGCTGCTTGAGCAATATTATGACCCAATGTATAGCTACCAATTGAGCAAAAAACTGAATAGAGTTCAATTTCGCGGTGATTATGCGCAAGTAAAATCGTGGCTAGCAGACAAATAAAGTAATATATTTTTGCATGAAAAACATTGTGTATAATAATAAACTGATTTTATTCTATTGATGTAAGTATCATTAAAGGGGCTGCATAATAAATGGATTTAAATAGTGATACGATGAAAGCTGACGCAACAATAGAACCCCAGTTTTCATTAGAGCGTATTTACCCAAACCAAATAGATAAGGCGATTATAAGTAATCAAGATGTATTAGATATACATCTTGAGCGGTATGAGTTTGCATCAAAGAATTTGCAGGGTAGAAGAATCTTAGATATCGCCTGTGGTTGTGGTTATGGAACGGCATTAATGGCCGCTCAACACCCGGGAAAACAATTTTTAGGTGTTGATATTGATCCTGCTGCAGTTGAATACGCAAGAAATAATTATCAAGCGAATAACTTACGCTACTTATGTGGCGACGGATGCAGTTTTACCGAACCGAGTGAAATTGATAATAAGAATCAACTTTTTGATACCATCATAAGCTTAGAGACCATTGAACACGTTCCTTATCCGCAGCAGATGGTAAGCCATTTATTGACTCAATTATCATCGAATGGGTCCATGATCGCCTCAGTGCCGACGACTCCGACTGTAGATGGCAATCCCCATCATTTACATGACTTCACCGTTAAATCCTTTTATCAATTGTTTTCTGTTTCTGGGTTTACTGCAGTCGAGAAATTAGAACAGATTCAAAAGTGGGATTTTAGCGGGATTTTTTCAGCTAAGAAATCGCAAGAAAATCGCTCGCAAGGAGTTGCAAGAAATGTGATTAAGCATTATTTAAGCACGCCGTCCGCACTTTTTTTTAGAGTACATGCGATAATTACTCAGGGGTTATGTAACCGTTACTTAACTGCTCAGTTTAAAAAGTAATCAATATCTTTTAAATCATACGATTAAATTGTGACTAGTGTAGAAACTATAACTTTTAAGTATAACAATTCGCCTCTATTGTTGAATGCATGATATTTTAACGAGGCGTTTAAATTGTTTTGGGTTATTTATGAAAAAAGTACTTGTTCTATTCCATTCTCAAAGTGGTCAACTTGAAAGTTATATAAATTCTTCGACGGAGCCTTTAAGAGCGTCAGAAGAAGTAAAGATTGATTATTTCAAAGTAGAACCTATCCATAAATTCCCTTATCCATGGTCTTTTTATTCTTTTTTTGATGCTTTTCCCGAAGCCATCTATATGAATGGTTGTGAGATTAAGCCATTGGATATTATCGAAGATGATTATGATTTAATCATAATCGGGTATACGGTTTGGTTTTTAGCACCTTCTATCCCAATGACTGGATTTTTGAAGAGTGCGCAAGCAAAGCGATTAATGAAAGATAAACCGGTAATTACTTTAATTGCTTGTCGCGATATGTGGGTCATGGCACAAGAAAAAATGAAAGTGTTGATTAATAATGTTGAAGGCACTTTGATTGATAATGCGGTACTGACTGATCAAGGTGGGTCAATTCAAGCTTTTGTTACCACACCACGTTGGTTATTTACGGGGAAAAAAGACCCATTCTGGATATTTCCTGCCGCTGGTGTATCTGAAGAGGATATCTCGAACAGTCGACGCTTTGGCGAGCGTCTTGTCAATGCGTTACAAAAAGATGAAGAAAAAGCTCAACAACCATTATTGAAAAATTTGGGCGCGGTAAGTGTGAATGGAAAATTGGTTGGCAGTGAAAAAGTGGGTACTCGTTCATTCATGGTGTGGGGAAAACTTATTCAAAAATCAGGTAAGCCAGGTTCAATGCCAAGAAAGTTGGTGATCACGTTATACGCTGTATTTTTAGTCATACTAATTCTAACCGTGGTCCCTCTTAACTTGCTTATAAAAAAACTGATCAATCCATTTAGAAAAAAAGCGATTGAACAGAGCATTAAGTATTACGAAGAGCCATCAGGACGTTAAAGATGATCAGAAAGGTATACATTAATAATATTCAATCCTTCTTGCCGAACGAACCCGTTGAGAATAAGGATATGGAACAAGTGTTGGGCCAGGTTGGCTCTCGTCCATCCAGAGCAAAAAAATTAATTCTTCGCTCTAATAAGATTAAACAGCGTTATTACGCTATTGATGCGCAAAGTGGTGTAACGACGCATTCAAATGCAGAGCTTACTGCCGCAGCGATTAAAAAGTTAAACAGCGATACATTTAATATCAAGGATACTCAGGTATTGGCTTGTGGCACCACAATTGCCGATCAACTCTTGCCTAATCATGCATTGATGGTTCACGGAGTTCTTGGCATTCCAAGCTGCGAAGTAGTGGCAACTGCCGGAATATGTTTATCAGGCACCATGTCACTTAAGTATGGTTACATGTCGGTGCTAAGTGGTCAGAGTGATAATGCGATAACAACAGGGTCAGAAAATGCCTCTGCGATGATGAGAGCCAAAAATTTTGAGGCGGAAGTTGATGCCCAAGTGGATCAACTGGATCGCCAGCCTGAAATTGCTTTCGAGAAAGACTTTTTACGTTGGATGTTAAGCGATGGTGCAGGAGCCGCATTATTAAGCTCTGAACCTAACGAAGATAGCATCTCACTTGAAATCGAATGGATGATGCAAAAATCGTATGCCAATGAGTTAGATGCTTGTATGTATGCGGGGGCAGATAAACACGAAAATGGTTCGTTACAAGGTTGGCGTGAATATGAGCCTCAACAATGGTTAAATCAATCTATTTTCTCTGTGAAACAAGACGTGAAATTGCTTAACGATAAAATTGTTGAGTATACCGTTGAAAAACCACTCGAAGAGCTAGTCACAAGTGGCAAGCTGGATCCTGAATCCATTGATTACTTTCTACCGCATTACTCATCGGGTTACTTCCGAGATAAGTTGTACACGGGCATGCAGAAAGTAAATTGCGATATACCTCAAGAAAAGTGGTTTACAAACCTGACGACCAAAGGAAATACTGGCTCAGCATCTATTTACATTATGCTGGCGGAGTTGTTTCAATCATCCAAATTAAAAGTTGGCGATAAGTTACTCTGTTATGTACCAGAAAGTGGACGATTCTCTACTGCTTTTTTGCAGCTTAAGGTAGTCTAATGAAGATAAAACAAGTACCTCAAGACCATATTTCAACTTATGCGGATAACTCAAAAGCGATATATGCAACGGATGATAATGGCGAATATTCAGTGGTCGCTTCCACTGGGTGGAATGTGGAAGAAGAAGCAACGAAACAAGCACTTAATGAATTAGAACGCCAAGCAACAGAAGCTTATAAAGCCGTAGAGGCAGGGGAGCAATCACCACTGTATTATCACATGTATGCTCAGCGTATGGATGTGATGTTGTTGGCTCAATCAGTTGGTATGTTTCAGTGGCGAGTGAAACGTCATTTAAAGCCTGCTGTTTTTGCATCGCTTTCTGACGTTATATTAGCTCGTTATTGTGACGCCCTTGGTATCGAGTTTAGAACAATCAAACAGTTACCTAATAAAATCTCACTTACCCAGCATACAGAGATAAAAGAGTTTTGATGAACAGTCAAATAGAAGAGTATCAGCATCAACATTATGCCCATTGCGAAAGTGGTGTGATGTCATCAATGCTTACCCACCACGGTTTAAAACTGTCTGAACCGATGGTTTTTGGTCTATCAAGTGCGTTAGTATTTGCTTATTTGCCTTTTGTTAAACTAGGTGGAATGCCGCTGATTGCTTATCGCTCGATGCCTAAATCCATCATGAAGGGGTTACAGAAGAGTATTGGCGTTAGAATGACACTTGAAACGTTCTCAAAGCCTGAGCAAGGGACAAAACGTTTGGATGCGTTGCTTGCTGAAGGGAAAATTGTAGGGGCGCAAACCTCTGTTTTTTGGCTGCCTTATTTTCCTGAAGAGATGCGATTTCACTTTAATGCCCATAACTTAATTGTTATTGGCAAAGAGCAGGGCAATTATCAGATCAGTGATCCTGTGTTTGAACATCTCGTTCAGGCAGAAGAGAAAGCTCTGCAAAAAGCCCGTTTTGTAAAAGGAGTCATGGCGCCTAAAGGGTCTATCTACTACCCATCTTACGTTCCAAGTGAGATTGATTATAAAAAAGTGATACCTAAAAGCATTAAAAAAACAGCTAAAACAATGCTGAATACTCCGGTTCCTATTGCAGGTTTGAAAGGCATACGCTTTTTGGCCAAACACATTCGCAAACTCGAACATAAAGATCAGCATCATGCGAAGCTTTTTCTTGGGCATATAATACGAATGCAAGAAGAGATAGGTACTGGTGGCGCTGGATTTCGATATATCTATGCCTCTTTCTTGCAAGAGTCGTCGGTTCTACTAGAAAGCGATGCGCTTAAACAAGCATCTGAAATGATGACTGATGTTGGCGATTCTTGGCGTGAATTTGCTCTGATGATAGCGAAATCGATACGTGCTAAAAATAAAAAACCCATCAATTTTGATGCGATTGCCACTAAGTTAGAGTCGATAGCAGCGCAAGAGTCTGATGTTTATAAAGCACTACTAAGAGCTATTTAATGATCAGCATAAATAAAGTGGTTAAACGTTACGGAGATAAAGTCGCGTTAGACCAACTCTGCTTAGAAATAAAATCAGGGACTATTTTTGGCTTACTGGGACCTAATGGTGCGGGAAAAACCACGTTAATCTCTATTCTCAATGGACTCACCCCTTTTGAAAGCGGCGACGTTTCAATTTTTAATACCCCTTTAAAAAGCAATTTAAAGCAGATACGCAAACGTTGTTCGTTGGTGCCACAAACCCTTGCCTTTTATGACAATCTCACCGTAAATGAGAATTTATCTTTTTTTGCTGGGATTCAAAATATTAACGGTTCAGAACGACAGAGAAACATCGACTATGCGGTGGAGAAAAATCGATTAAGCTCAATGCTAAAACAGAAAGCATCGACGCTGTCTGGCGGTCAAAAAAGGCGTTTGAATATTGCGATAGGTTTATTAAACAATCCGGATATTATTTTTTTTGATGAACCTACAGTAGGTATTGACCCTGAGTCGCGTAACGAAATATTGGAGACGATTGGTTCGTTTAAAGCGGAGAACAAAACGGTGATATACACCTCTCACTACATGCCTGAAATTGAAAAACTGTGTGATGAAGTTGCCATCATTAATGTGGGTAAAATCATCAAGCAGGGCACTATCACGTCGATGTTAACCAATGAAAGTGCAGAGCAGGTGGTGATTGAACTGTATGCTACGTCTCTAGAGCAGTTGCAATCGTGTTGCAATCTATGTGAACCGCTTTCGGTTATTGATAGCGGATCTTTGTTACTCAATTCGAAATCAAGCGTCGATGTAAGCTTGGCTCTGAATGTTTTAGAGAAAAATGGCATTGCTGTTAAACATGTGCGATATGGCAGCACTACCTTGGAGTCGTTGTTCATTAACTTAACGTCAAAAGGAAGAGTTGATGTTTAAAGCGATGCTGTTAAAAGAATTTCTATTGGTGGGTCGAGATAAACATGCACTGGCAGCTCTGTTCATCATGCCTGCGGTATTTATATTAATCATGTCATTAGCGTTAAAAGATGTGCTTAACGAAGAGAAATCCATGGTGAATTTTTCAGTGATTGACCAAGATAACTCTACATTCAGTGTCACATTGCTGGAAAAGCTGCGTAGCAATAAAGTCATGCAAGAGATATCACCGGAAGAGGACAATCAGGGTCCACAATTTTTGATTGAGATCCCTAACGGTTATGAGAGTGAGTCTCTGCCTCTGAATATTGAGGTGGCTCCCGATACCTCGCACTCATTGTTAATGATCTTTAAAGGTCAAATTCTAGCTCTGCTTATGGAGGGTAAATTTGACGAAATTAATCAATTGCAAAAAGATCGTGGTATGCCCATTTCGGATTTTGATTTTGATGAATCTGAGCTGATGGATATCCGCTACGCTAAGCTGGAACAGGATGAGAAACCGACCTCAACTCAACAAAGTGTGCCCTCTTGGATCGTTTTCAGCCTGTTTTTTGTCATTATTCCCATGTCGACCATCTTCATTAGTGAACGTAAGCAGAATACATTAATGCGTTTAAGCACCATGAATATTAGTGTTACGGTGTTGTTTGTTGGGAAAATTATTCCTTACATGCTTATTAATCAACTGCAAGTGTGGCTGATGATTGCGGTGGGCATTTTTGTTGTACCACTGTTTGGCGCTGCTCCTCTCACTATTGGTGGCTCTGTACTCGGTTTGATGCTGGTTTCAGTGTCGTTGAGTTTATCGGCGATAGGGTTATCTATTCTGATTGCCACCCTAGTCGATAGCATTGAACAAGCCACGACCATCGGCGGCATCATTAATATTCTATTAGGTGCTATTGGTGGTGTCATGGTGCCAAAATTCGTGATGCCAGAAGCGATGCAGCAATTCGCTAACGTTTCACCAATGTCATGGGGTTTAGAGGGCTTTCTGGATATATTTTTACGTCGCGGCGGTGTCGCGGAAGTGATTAATGAATCTATCGCGTTGAGCTTATTTGGCCTAGTTTCATTGCTGCTTGCGGCGGTTATATTTCAATACAAATTAAGGAAAATCTCATGAAAGGATCACTGGACAGTGAGTTTAAGCTTCGATTAAAAACGATGCTTATTGAAGAGTGTGATAAAGAAGAAATCAGTGCCGATGAGATTGCCGATGACGTGTTGTTGTTTTCAGATGAGAGTGGGTTAGAGCTTGATTCTGTCGATGGCTTGCAGATCTCTATGTGCCTACAGATGCATTTTAAGGTTCGCTTGGTTGATCCAAAAGAGTTTCGTCGAGTGGTCACCACTATTAATGATTTAGCTGATTATCTGCAACCTGAGTAACCAGAGATGATCTCTATTCTGGGCGGTGACATAATCAGCGCGCTTGGCGATAAGTCGTCTCGTAAACAGCATTTATTCAATGGCACTTTTCAGCATACTCTTAGAGACGTTGATGTGATGGGGGATCTGCAAACTTTCCCCTATTATTCCATTCAAAGTGACTTCTCATGCCCGGATTTGTTTGATCCATTACCAGCCATGAAACAATTGATTTAACAGTCAATTAATCAATTGAGTTTGGATTCAGAAGCATTAATACGCTGTGGTCTGTTTATTGGAAATGCGGCGAATGATCTCTCGTTGAGTATTCCGTTAGGAGTGAATCAAGATGGGCAACAAATAGAGAATATTAGCCAAGAGCGCATTGGCAATGGTTATTACGCCCAGCAACTGATCACCCACTTTGGCTTGAATCCATTTACATTGACCTACAATACAGCCTGTACCTCAAGCTCTAATGCGTTAATCGATGCGGCAGCCATGTTAGAAGGCAAGTTGATTGATTACGCCTTAGTGATTGGCATGGAGATGTATGCGCCTCTCTCTTTCGAAGGTTTTATTTCCATGCAGCTACTGGCTCCTCACGCGATAAGCCCATTTGACCGTGATCGCCAAGGATTAATCTTAGGTGAATCGATCAGTGCCCTGTTCCTAAGCCGTGAAGAGGTAGCATCGTCAACCTGGCATTTCCTTGGTGGCAGTTCGCGTTGTGAGACCCACAGCGTAACTGGGGTGAACCCTGATGGAAATGGCATTGCTGACGTCATTAACAATGCGCTTAACATCAGTCATATTACGCCTAGCGATGTCACTGCAGTTAAGGCCCACGGAACCGCCAGCCAACTCAGTGATAGGGCTGAAATCAACGGAATGAAACGTGTTTTTACAGAGCAGCCTGACTTTTTCTCTTTAAAACCTTATATCGGTCATACATTAGGAAGTTGTGGTGTGAGTGAATTACTGCTCAGTATGGAGTGTATCGATGAAGGTTTTTTGCCACGTACCCCCAATTTTAAAGAGCCTGATCAAGAGCTAGAGTGGCAACCATTAATGTCAAATCGACGCTGCGAGTCTGGTATTTTTGTACATAACTGTTTTGGTTTTGGTGGTAATAACAGTGTGATGGTCGTTAAGAAGGAGCCATCATGATCTATATTCACAAAACATCGATAGTCAACTTTACGGAAGAGACCAATGAAGATGTAAAAGCAGCCTGTAAAAAGGTTGCTCCGGCATTGATGCGGCGTACTGATCGTTTCATTCAACTTGGTTTACTGGGCTGTGCCGGTATCATTGATAACAGTCCTTTGAATTCAAATACTGCGCTCTATATGGCGACAGGACAAGGGAATCTGTCGGTTTTTAATCGAATTTGTGCTCACCACTACATTGAACAGCTCCCACCAAAGCCCGTTGATTTTATTAACTCCTTAAGCAATACCGCTGGTTTCTATATCGCCAAGTTTTTAGGGTTGAACAGCAAAAATCTCAATGTCGCTCAACACGGATTTGTTGCAGAGAATACTCTGTTATTAGCGTGTAATGATTTGAAATTAAAACGAGAACAACAGGTATTGGTAGGAGGAGTAGATGAGCTGCTAATGCCACTGGATTTCACCAAAAAATTCTTAGGCTTATCCAATGACCAACCGTTGGGTGAAGGCAGTAATTGGATGTTACTTAATGCCAATCAAGAGCATGCATTAGCGAAAATTGAGGTCAATCCTCGTGCGATGAACGATTCAGAAGTAGAGTATTACCTGAAACAGTCTCAAGGCGGCGAGCAACTGGCGTTTGGTTACCGTTGTCCTAAAGCAGAGAGAGAGGCGCTGTTGGCCATAGCGAAACATTCTCAGTTTGATTATGAAAGTGAGTGTGGATTTTATGAGACTCTGCCTTTTTATGTGATGAACCTGTTTATTGAGACTCAACAAGGCGTGATGATATTCATTGATTACTTTGAAGGAGCGTATCGAATCATAACGATTGAAGTATTATAAACTGTGTTTTTATACAGTTGTTATTGCTGTTTACTGCCCAATCCGATAGAGTCGCTTTATCTCACTAAAATAAATTTGTTATGACACGACTCTATATTGCTGAAAAACCCAGTCTTGGTCGCGCGATTGCCGCAGCCCTTCCTCGTCCGCATAAAAATGAACAAGGCTTTATTCGTGTCGGCAATGGTGACATTGTCACTTGGTGCGTTGGCCACCTGTTAGAGCAAGTAGAACCAGACAGTTACGACGTTAAATACAAAAGCTGGAAAATGCACGATCTGCCGATTATCCCAGAGCAGTGGCAGCTGCGTCCTCGTAAATCAGTTAGCAAACAGGTCACCGTGATCCGTAAGCTATTAAAAGAATCGGATGAGATCGTTCATGCTGGTGATCCGGACCGTGAAGGTCAGCTTCTAGTGGACGAAGTGCTGGATTATCTTAAGCTTTCCAAAAGTAAAAAAGCCAACACTCAGCGCCTATTGATCAGTGATCTTAACTTACCTGCTGTTAAACGAGCACTCTCCAACATGCGATCCAACCAAGAGTTTATCCCGTTATCAGTGTCTGCTTTAGCGCGTTCTCGTGCAGATTGGTTATATGGTATGAACATGACTCGTGCTTATACGTTGCTTGGACAAAAAGGGGGATATCAAGGCGTATTATCAGTGGGCCGTGTGCAAACCCCTGTCCTTGGTTTGGTGGTGCGTCGAGATGATGAGATTAATCACTTTGACCCTAAAGCGTATTTCACGCTTGATGCCCTTATTCCTTATCAAAATGATCAGCTCAATAATGGCGTTTCTTTTGATATTCGTGCTCGTTGGCAGCCTAGTGAGGCATGCGAGCAGTGGCAAGATGACGATGGACGCGTATTGAGCCGTAAATTGGTGGAAAATGTCGCGGGTCGTATTGCTAATCAACCTGCAGAAGTCACTCAAGCACAGAGAAAAGAGAGTAAACAGAATGGACCACTACCTTACTCTCTCTCATCGTTACAAATAGATTCGGCCAAACGTTATGGCATGAGCGCGCAAGAGGTGCTTAATTGCTGCCAAAGTCTTTATGAGAAACATAAATTGATCACTTATCCGCGCTCAGATTCACGTTATCTTCCTAGCGAACATTTTATGCAAGCTGCAGAGGTGGTGAAAGCGATTGCCAATAATGATAGCCAGTTACAAGCGGCATGCAGTGGCGCTGATATGTCTAAAAAATCCAAAGCATGGAACGATAAAAAAGTGGACGCCCACCATGCGATTATTCCCACGCCTAAACAAGCATCTACGGCCGGGTTATCGGGCGGAGAAGCGAAAATTTACCAGCTAATAGCCCGTCAATACTTGATTCAGTTTTACCCCGCCGCTATCTATGCAGATGCGAAGTTAGTATTTACTATCGCTGGTGGTTCTTTCATTGCAAAGGGTCGTCAATTGATGTCTGAGGGGTGGCGTGCACTGTTAGGACGTAGTACGACAGAGGGTGACGATCATGATCTTGCTGCGAAAGTCCCGCCTTTACATCAAGGAGAGGTGCTCACTTGCCGTGAAGGTGAGATAAAAGATCGCATGACCGAGCCACCTAAAGCATTTACCGAGGCGACATTACTGCAAGCGATGACGGGCATTGCCCGTTTTGTGGAAGACAAAGCGTTAAAAGGTATTTTGAAAGAGACAGATGGTTTGGGCACCGAGGCAACGCGAGCTGGAATATTAGATCTGTTGTTTAAGCGACAGTTGTTACTCCGGGATGGGAAAAGTATCCATGGTAGTGAGGCGGGGCGTGGGCTTATCTATGCATTGCCAACCGAAGCAACGTTTCCAGATATGACGGCACACTGGGAGCATCAGCTGCACGCCATGGCTGAAAAAAAGTACTCCTATACCCCATTTATGGCAGAGTTGGAGCAACGAGTTATCGAGATGATGGTAAATGTCCAAAACAGTGCGGTTCCTGATTCACTGCGCTCATTAAGCTCTCCAAAGAAACCGGCATACAAAAAGAGAAAATCAGGCTATAAAAAAACGACAACCACTAAAGTCAGCAGAAAAAATAAAACTCAATAATAAGAGATAATTTCAATGGTATCGCCACCTCATTCGAAGTGGCGTTTAAAGAGCAGTAAGCGGTTATTGATCATTACCGAAATAGGTGAGCCACTGTTTTTGTGCTTGGTACATCTCATCAAACATCGCGTTTATCTGTTCAAGCGTACACACTGTTGCGGTGACCGGATCCAGTGAGAGTGCATATTTTGCTGCGGTTAAGTCAGAGTTCAGTACCGCTTCAACTATCAACTCATGCACCGCGGTATTGGTCTTGATTAAACTGGCGCATTGAGTGGGCAGTTTCCCCATAGCCTGAGGCTGCAGTCCTTTTTTATCTACCCAGATTGGCACTTCTACCACACAATTTTGCGGCAGATTATCAATCAATAGTGTGTCAGGCTGTTGATTAGCCAAATTACCATTAATACGAGTGCGTTCTCCACTGACCATGGCGTTGATGATTTTTGGTGCGTTGAGCATGTTTTGAGCAATTACAAACTCAAGTTCGCCGTTGAGTTGTGCATCAACTTCCTTTTTACTTGCCGCGTGAACCTCTCTTTCTAATTCAAGCAGGTTCCAACGTCTTGGTAAGAAGTGATTGATCATTTGCTCATTTTTACGAAAGTAGGGCAGGTAATCACTGCAGTGCCAGTGGTTTTCGGTGCACCACGAACCAAAGAATTTCAATATCTCACAACGTACACCGTCAGAGTCATACACCTTGGGATCATGAATCATCGCATCAATCTTAGGCTGTAAGTCTTCGCCATTCATCATGAACTTAGTTATCCAAGTCATGTGGTTAATACCAGCAAACTCATAATCGATGTTTTCAGGAACATCCTTATACATCAACGCTTGCCACAGCTCAGGCGTATACGGGTGTTCAATCCACTCACCGACACCGAGATAGCCCGCTAATTGTGCTGCGGTATAGCGAACCCCATAGCACAATCCGATTGATTGAATGGAGCTGAACTCTTTGGCAGCCCAGGTTAAAGGTGCGAGGGGATTAGCGTAGTTGATGAACAGTGCATTAGGGCAGATTTGTTCCATGTCGCTCAGAATGTTTAACATCGGTGGAATGTGTCTTAGCGCTCGGAAAATGCCGC
Source organism: Aliivibrio sp. (assembly GCA_016764915.1). Classification (GTDB taxonomy): domain Bacteria; phylum Pseudomonadota; class Gammaproteobacteria; order Enterobacterales; family Vibrionaceae; genus Aliivibrio_A. Next base: position 79,880 of record JAESQY010000074.1, read on the forward strand.
CTGGGCCCATGGTGTCCCCGACCTCTTGGATAACCCCGTATTTTTTTGGAATGTCCATATCCAACTGCCAGGGCTCTAACCCACCCACTTGAATTACGTTAATCACAAAATCAGAATGGACTAGGGCCTGTCGTTGATTAGTCGACATACAGACTTTGGCGGGCAGTCCCGTCTGTTCGATCATTAAGGTGATCAGCTGATGGCTACGTTTAAGTACATCGGGTTCTACATCCACCAACATCAATTCGATATTAGAAAGTGCTGGGTATGAGAGTAGAGCAGAGACAATCTGGCGGGTAAACATGACACTGCCCGCACCAATAATGGTAATTTTAGTCATAATGATCCTTGGCTCAGCTATCTTTTTAGTGAGCGTTGTTGACGAATGAGTAAAAAGCTATGAGTGATCAGAGATAAGATGATAATGACGCCATAGACCAATTTGGTCCAAAAACCAGCCAGTCCTGCGCTGATAATACCTGCTTCAAGAATGCCGATGATGCAAGCGCCAAATAGCGTGCCAAACAGAGTGCCGCGGCCTCCTAACATTGAGGTGCCGCCAATAAAGATGGAGGCAAACACCAGCAACATATAACCTTGCCCTTGATTCGGCCACCAACTGCACATCTCTAAACTAATAAAAGCCCCTGTTAACGCTGACATACCGCCCATGAGAGTGAACAGTTGAAAGCGTGTGGCATTGACATTCACCCCCATTAAGTTGGCGGCCTTAGGGTTATCACCAACAAAATTGATGTTATCGCCAATCACGTGAAAAGAGAGCAGTAGCCAGAAAACGCCTAAAATCACCAGACACCAGATAAACTGAGCGGGGATAAAGTCAAACAACCTGCCCACCATCAGTTGATGAAACCAAGTATCACGTATCTCAGGGATGCTGAGCGCTAAACCATCAGCGAGCACGGTGGTTAAGCCGCCAAGAAAGAATTGGGTTCCGATGGTGGCAATAATTGAGGGGATCTTGCACATCACCACTAAAAAACCATTCAAGCAACCAGCGACTAACCCAGCAATGACAGCAGCAGCGAAAGCGATCAAAGGGGAGTGAGTCGCTTTAAACGTGGCGGCAAATACAAAGCCGCCGAGAGCGACTATTGATGGAAAACTCAGGTCAATTTCACGAGCAATCACAATTAGCGTAAGCGCAAAAGCCAACATTGCGGTAAAAGGGATGGTGGACATAAATGAGGTATAGATCCGCGAATGTAAAAAGGTTTGCGGGCTATAGATGGCAAATATTGTCCATAATAGAGTCAGTAACAACAGAGTAAATAGTGGGGTTCTATTTTGTAGGTAAAAAGTGTTCAAAGTAGTCCTCTGCCGACACAGTTTAAGATAGATTGTTGCAATTCGGGTTGAGATATTTCACTTTTGACGTGTTCGGCCACAATGGTTCCGTGGTCCAAAATTAAGAAACGGTCAGCAACACGATAAGCGTCATTCAGGTTATGGGTAATCAGTAAACAGGCTCTATGTTGTGCTTTTAGTGTTTCGATAAAGCAGAGTACTTTTTCGACTTCGCCCAGAGAGAGTGCGGTGGTGGGTTCATCTAGAATCACTACTTTTGCGTCAAACAACATGGCTCGACCTATGGCCAAACCTTGTCGTTCTCCACCGGACAGTAATTTGGCCTCTGTTTCAATGGTGGCGCCAATACCATTGAAATTCAGCGTTTTAAGTAAAAGATCAGCTTGGCGTTTCTCCTCTTTGCTATCAATGAAACCGAATCGGTTACGCAGATGACGTCCAAGAAAGAGATTGCGCCAAATATTTTGTTGTTCGCCGAGAGAGTCAGACTGATAAACCGTCTCTATCCCTCTTTCTCGAGCGAGTTTTACCCCATATTTTTTTGTACAAATGGGTTCGTTGTTAATAAAAATTTGACCATCCGTGAAATTTTCAGCACCTGACATTGCTTTAATTAATGTAGATTTACCTGCGCCATTGTCACCCAGCAGAGCTAACACCTCGTTTTTTTTAATCGAGAAGCTAATATTTTTTAGCGCTTGTGTTGGCCCGAACCACTTATTTAAGTTTTTGATTTCAATGGCGACATTTTTCATTAACGAATGCCTGCCTCAGCCAAAGGAGCAATAAAGTTAATGTTATCGAGACTGACGAAACCTGCGCCAGTATTGATTTCTAACCCAGAGAAGCCGTAACGCTTACTGAGTGCAATTTGAACCACTGATAGGTAACCCATTAAGTAAGGCTGACTGTCAGAAACAAGTTGTACATAGCCCGTTTTAATCGCATCAGCGGTAACGGGAGAGAGACTAAATCCGCCGACGAAGATGCTGTTAGGTTTGATACCTGCATTACGTAAGAAGTTGCCCATTTGAGCAGTAAGCGCTCCGTGATCAACCAGAATCATTTCGACATCTGGGTGTGAGGCAAGATAAGCGGTGATGACTGATGTACCGATAGACGAATCTTTATCCGTCTCTGGAGAAATTTGAATGAAATCAACCGTGAGCCCGGCATCTTCTAAAGTATTGATCAGCCCAATAGTCGACTTACTGCGCTCAGCCATATCTTTGATCCCCCACACTAATGCTCGAGAACCGGCTTTTAACTCACTACGACGAAGTGCTTCTTGCGCTAACTGAATACCCCGAGTGGCATTATCTGCACCGATGTAACCGAATCCGTCAGCAGAGTGCGCGCTCATGGTCGCTGGAACAGGCGTGTCGATTGAGGTGACTTTGATATTATTGTCGAACGCTTCATTAATGAGAGGCTGATAAGCAGCATCACCAGGGTGACCCATAATCACAATACCACTTGGTTTAGCCGCCAGAGATAGTTTGAAGTTCTCGATCATTTTTTGCGGATTCCAATCAGAATAGATCAGACGCAGGTCGACATTGAGATCTTCACTGGCTTGTACCGCACCCTTTTGAACTATGGTGGCGAATGAGCCGCCTACTGGTCCGCCAACATCAAACCAAATAGAGATATCCTGTCCTAATGGTTCAGCAATTGCAGAAG
>JAESQY010000075.1 GCA_016764915.1 Aliivibrio sp.
AGTACAAAGTTTATCGGTGATTAGCGCAGTTTGATAGCGCATCCTGATTTTGGAATTAGCGGACCAGAGGGTTTCCTCAGCGTTGATTTCAAGTACAAAATTTATCGGTGATTAGCGCAGTTTTATAGCGCATCCTGATTTTGGAATTAGCGGACCAGAGGGTTTCCTCAGCGTTGATTTCAAGTACAAAGTTTATCGGTGATTAGCGCAGTTTGGTAGCGCACCTGGTTTGGGACCAGAGGGTCGGGGTTCGAATCCCTCATCACCGACCACCTTAAGAAGCCTCGTCGAAAGACGGGGCTTTTTTACGTCTATATAAAAGAGATAATCTCATTTCTTACCCAGCACTGCTGAATGCCTAATCAGATGATAGACTTTTTACTGTCATTGGAATAAAAATGTAGGCAACAAGTCTCTTACATTTGTTACATTCCTGGTGAGCAACACTCCTGCCATATATCCTGTTTTTTATTGAAATTAAATTCCGCCCTAGAAACAAAAGGCAGTGTTAACATCTGGCTTTTTCATTCTTTCCGATTCATTTAATTTCAAATGTTAATTTTATTGGTTTTATCGCAATGTTGGTTAATTGATTCCTGCATAAGTATGGCCCAGTAGTGCGTAAAACGTGCATTTTATGCGACAAATCTACTTTTTGTAGTTTATTATCCTTTGTTTGTTGATTTTATGTGAAATATTTGCCAAATTAAACACCTGAGAAATTTATCAGTAGAAATAGCTGATAAAGAATGGAATCGATTTTGCCAATAAGGCAGAAAACTGGCAAGTTGTTAGAGGTTTGGTAATGTCGTTATTGGAAGTAAAAAACCTTCGTATTGAGTATCCTTCTCGTCATGGAGTTCATGTTGCTGTTAAATCACTCTCATTTTCTATTGAACGCGGAGAAATTGTTGGCGTTGTGGGGGAGTCAGGAGCCGGGAAATCAACGATAGGGAATGCAGTTATTGATCTGTTAAGCCCCCCTGGTGTGATTGCCAATGGAGATGTATTTCTTGATGGAGAGAAAATCTCCGGACTTTCAACGAATGAGATGAGAAAAGTTCGTGGTTCTAAGATAGGCTTTATCTTTCAAGATCCAATGACCTCTTTGAATCCTCTCTTTACAATAGAGCGTCAATTAACAGAAACCATCGTCGCAAATTTAAAGGTTTCTCAAAAAGAGGCCCTAAAGCGAGCAATTACGTTGATGGAACAAGTGGGTATTCCCGATCCTCATCTGCGCATTAAACAGTACCCTCATCAATTCTCAGGCGGAATGAGACAGCGTGTGGTTATTGCCATTGCACTGTCTGGAGAGCCTGACCTTATTATTGCTGATGAACCAACAACGGCACTCGATGTTTCTATTCAAGATCAAATTTTAACCCTGATTCGCGATTTGTGTATTCAAAAGAATGTCGGCTGTATGTTAGTGACCCATGATATGGGTGTTGTTTCCAATGTTACCGATCGGGTTGCGGTCATGTATCGCGGGGACTTAGTTGAGTTTGGTGAGACAGAAAAAGTACTGGGTGACCCTGATCATGAATATACACGCAGTTTAATCTCTGCAGTGCCTCGTTCAGACATTAAATTAGATCGTTTCCCTCTAGTGAGCTACATAGAAGAAGCTCAAGAGATGCAACAGATTGATATTAAAAATCACTGGTTAGGTCAAAGTGAAGACCAGCGTGCATATACTGGTCCGCTACTCAATGTTGAAAATGTCAGTTTGCGCTTTATTACCAAAGACTCTTTTTTTGAAAGTCGCCGCGAATTTGTACAAGCGTCAAATGATGTGAGTTTTCAAATTCATGAAGGTGAAACATTCGGACTAGTAGGAGAGTCGGGTTCTGGTAAGTCAACTATCGCTCGAATTATTGCTGGCCTGTACGCCCCAAATGAAGGAAAAGTGACGTTTGAAGGTGTTGATTTAACGGCGCTGAAATCAGAAAAAGAGCGACGTCCAATTCGCCGTCAAATGCAGATGGTATTTCAAAATCCATATACCTCAATGAATCCGCGTATGAAAATATACGATATTATTTCAGAGCCAATTCGTTTTCATAAATTAGCTAACTCTGAAGCGGAAATTCGCCAAATTGTGCATGACCTTTTGGATCACGTTGGTTTAGGACGCATGGCTGGGGTTAAGTATCCTCATGAGTTCTCTGGTGGTCAGCGTCAGCGTATTTCAATTGCTCGTGCATTAGCAACGAGGCCTCGTCTGCTTATTTGTGATGAGCCAACCTCTGCGTTGGATGTATCCGTTCAGGCTCAAATCTTGAATTTATTGAAAGATCTGCAAGATGAACTCAACTTAACTATGCTGTTTATCAGTCACGATCTTCCTGTGATTCGTCAGGTTTGTGACCGAATTGGCGTGATGAAACAAGGGACACTATTAGAAGTTTCTCCTACTGAGCAGTTATTTACTGATCCTCAGCATGAATATACCCAACATTTAGTCTCTTTGATGCCTGAATTTAAAGGCCTTAGAACCAAATTAGAATCGGCCTAAAGCCGGCCTATGCTCTAGATGTAGGTTCATCTAGAGAGAATTACAATAATAACAAAATACAACAGAAAGGGAGTTCACTCCCTGCATAAGGAGTTGTGCAATGAAAACCTTAAAGACCAAACTAGCTATTGCTTTAATGGCTGCAGGCCTTAGTTTTAGCGCTGCAGCAGCAGATATTACAGTTGCTTATGATGCAGATCCAGTATCACTTGATCCGCATGAGCAACTGTCGGGTGGTACTCTGCAGATGTCACATATGCTGTTTGATCCGTTAGTGCGATTCACTAAAACATTCGACTTTGAAGCGCGTATTGCTGAGAAATGGGAGCGTGTTGATGAAACAACGTTCCGTTTTAACCTGCGTAAAGGTGTTAAGTTCCATTCAGGTAATAGTTTAACGGCTGACGATGTTATTTGGACATTTGAGCGTTTAAAAATCTCGGGTGATTTTAAAGGGGTTTTTGCCCCTTACGAAAAAATGACTAAAATTGATGACTACACGGTAGAGATCAAATCAACGGAACCCTATCCACTGGTTTTACAGACAGCAACTTATATTTTCCCTATGGACAAGAAGTTCTACTCTGGTCAAATGGATGGCAAAGATAAGTCTGAAATCGTTAAACACGGTAGTTCATACGCTTCAACCAATGTATCAGGTACGGGACCATTTACAGTCACTTTTCGTGAACAGGGCGTGAAAGTGGTTTTTGAACGTTTTGATGGTTACTGGGATACAAAATCTCCAGGCAACGTAGACAAACTTACTCTGGTACCAATCAAAGAGAATGCAACTCGTGTTGCTGCACTTCTTTCTGGTGATGTGGATATGATTCACCCAGTTGCTCCGAATGATCAAAAGCGTGTTAAAGGCGCTAAAAATATCAATCTTACTACGGTAGCTGGCACTCGTATTATCACGTTCCAAATGAACCAAGATAGCAACCCTGCATTGAAAGATGTGCGTGTACGCCAAGCGATTGTTCATGCGATTAATAACGATGGTATCGTTAAGAAAATCATGAAAGGTTTTGCAACTACTGCTGGTCAGCAAGGCCCAGTAGGTTACGCTGGCTATAGCGCAGAGTTAGTTCCTCGTTATGACCTGAAAAAAGCAAAACAGCTAATGAAAGAAGCGGGCTACGAGAATGGCTTTAAGCTTTCTATGATGGCACCGAACAACCGTTATGTTAACGATGCTCAAATTGCTCAAGCATCAGCAGCTATGCTTTCTAAGATCGGCATTAAGGTTGACCTTAAAACGATGCCTAAAGCACAGTACTGGCCTGAGTTTGATAAGTGTTCTGCAGACATGATGATGATTGGTTGGCATTCAGATACCGAAGATTCTGCAAACTTCTCAGAATTCTTAACCATGACTCGTAACGAAGAGACAGGTAAAGGTGCGTATAACTGTGGTCACTACTCAAATACTGACGTAGATAACCTTGTTAATTCTGCAAATGCTGAGACCGACCCTGCTAAGCGTGGCGCGATGCTGCAAAAAGTAGAAGCGACTCTGTATAACGAAGCGGCATTTGTTCCTCTTCATTGGCAGAATCTAGCGTGGGGCTCTAAGTCTAACCTTGATGTTGAACCAGTCGTTAACGCTCTAAACTTCCCTTATTTTGGCGACTTAGTTGTTAAATAAGAGACGGTAAAAAAGTAACTCGTACATGGCGCTTTTATCAAACTTTCGTCAGATGAAAGCGCCAATTTTCTCTCTGTTTTAATTTTTCATAGTTTGGGAGACAAGGAATGTTTACGTTTCTGGTCAAGCGCCTGTTTCAGGCACTGATAGTGATGTTTGTGATCAGTTTGGTGGCTTTTGCTATCCAAGATAACCTAGGTGACCCGTTGCGTGAGCTGGTAGGCCAATCTGTTTCTGAGAAGGAGCGTCAAGTGCTTCGTGATGAATTGGGTCTGAATGATCCCTACATGACTAAATACAGTCGATTTATTACTAATGCGGTTCAAGGTGATCTTGGTACTTCATACTTCTTTAAAAGACCTGCTGTCGACGTTATTTTTGATAAACTCGAAGCGACGTTAGAGCTGGTGTTTGGCGCAGCACTTATCATCGTTGTTGTTTCTATCCCTCTTGGTGTTTACTCAGCAATACACCCCAAAAGTACTTGTACAAAAGTGATCATGGCACTGAGTAGTGTCGGCATATCGGTACCGGTATTTTTAACGGCTATTTTATCGATGTATCTGTTCTCTATTGAGCTGAACTGGCTACCATCGTATGGACGTGGGGATACCATGAATGTCTTCGGTTGGGAAACTGGATTTCTCACTAAAGATGGTCTGTTACACCTTATTCTGCCATGTGTATCTCTAGCATCAATCATGCTACCGCTATTTATTCGTCTGGTTCGTTCAGAGATGTTAGAAGCGTTGAGCTCAGAATACGTTAAATTCGCAACCGCCAAGGGCATTGCGATGAACAAAATCTACTATCAACACGCGCTTAAAAATACCATGCTGCCCGTGATCACTGTGGGCGGGGTTCAAATAGGCACCATGGTTGCTTACACCATCCTTACCGAAACGGTTTTCCAGTGGCCTGGTACCGGCTTTCTATTTTTAGAGGCGATTAACCGCGTAGATACTCCACTCATCACCGCTTATGTTATTTTTGTCGGTTTAATTTTTGTGGTTACAAATACTATTGTTGACCTGTTATATGGTTTGATTAACCCAACCGTGAACCTAACTGGTAAAGGAGCGTAAGCATGAATACGGTAACCTCTTCACACGTTCCTACTCGTTGGGAAAGTATTAAAAACTCTGACATTGTCTACTACTTCTTAAAAGACAAAGTTGCGATGTTTAGCTTGGCTGTGTTTTTAACTTTTTTCCTCTCTGCAGTATTAGCACCTGTGATTGCACCAACCAATCCATACGATCTTACCTCGGTTGATATTATGGATTCAGAGCTTCCACCGTCATGGATGGAAGAGGGGGATGATCGATTTCTACTGGGAACGGATGATCAAGGCCGTGATATATTTTCGACTATTCTTTATGGTTCACGACTATCACTAACCATTGGTTTTCTAGCGGTAGCAGTTCAGCTATTTTTAGGTATTATTATTGGTTTGTCTGCGGGTTATTTCGGTGGACGTGTTGATAGTTTCTTAATGCGATTTGCGGATGTACAGCTCTCCTTTTCGACCATGATGGTTGCGATCATTGTGTCTGCCATCTTTAAAGCGAGTTTTGGTGGCGAGTTCTTTAGTGAATATGCGGTTCTTATGCTGGTGGTGATTATCGGTATAGCAGAGTGGCCACAATACGCTCGTACCATTCGCGCATCGGTATTGGCCGAGAAGAAAAAAGAGTATGTAGAAGCGGCTCAAGTGATGGGCTTTAATGCGGGGCGTATTATGTTTAGACATATTCTGCCTAACTGTTTGTCGCCGATTCTGGTTATTTCTACTGTACAGGTGGCTAATGCCATCATGTCTGAAGCAGCCCTCTCTTTCTTAGGGTTAGGTTTACCTGTTGATCAGCCCTCTTTAGGTGCGCTGATCAGTATCGGTTTTAAATATATCTTCTCAGGTGCTTGGTGGATTACTGCCTTCCCTGGCATCGTTCTAGTTACTTTGGTTTTAGTCATTAACCTGTTAGGCGATTGGCTAAGAGATGCATTTAACCCTAAAATATATAAAGGTTAATTGGCTGAGATTCACATAAACAATAAATTGCTCATTATTATGGGCAATTTTTTTATTTAAATATCGAAAGTGCAGATTTTTGATCTAAGATGAGTAATCGATTGTATTCATCTATTTTTAATAGAACCAGATAAGATCTCTCATATGAATCAGATAAAAACAACGCTAATCACCAGTGGTTTACTTGCGACAGCTCTATTCATGAGCACTTCTGTACACGCGAACAGCAGTCAATTAGTTGCTCCTTGTGCAACAGCAGAGAGCACTAAAAATGGCATTTCTCTGCTCTCTACAGAGTGCCCAGTTGGTAATGGCTTGTGGGCTAATATGAAACCAAAACATGAAAACAGTGATTTTTGGTTGCAGTGTGGTGTGTACCGTAAAGGGGTGAGCAGTAAAAATCTGGCCCGTATTCAATTGAGAGTCTCTGAAAAAGTCAGCGTAAAGCTAACAGGAAAAGGGTTTCAACGCTGTTTAGTTGGCCCATATAAGGCTTACGAAAATGCAGTGGGGGACATGACAGCCTTACGTAAAAACAGAATATTTAAAGACTCCTTCATTCGCGAAGTTAAATTAAGTGATGTTGTGGCCATAGAGCCTACCGTTCAAACAACAGTTAAACCCGCCGCTACAGCAGTCGTGGCACCTGCAGTAATCGCAAAACCCGAATCGACTGTTGTAGATCCAGCACCTCAAGTCGAGGCGGTTGCAGAACCAGTGGTGGTTGCAATATTGCCTGTGGCAGTCAAAGAGGAACCTATAGAAGAGAAAGCCGTTCACAGTACTGATAAACTAGAAGTGCGTCGTCAGGCCGTTATTAATGGTAATACTTACCTAGTGCCGTTTATTGGCGGTGACACGGAAAGTACCTATATGGAACATGATCAGGCTTGGATTAGAGAGAATTTTGCATCCGCTACTAAAATTTGTCAGTCACTCGACATGAGCCTTGTGTCGACCGAGCAGTGGAAAACTCTACGAGACTCGAAGAGAATGGAGAGTGAAAGCTGGCCTTTACAGCTGCCTTACTGGGGTGAAAATGAACAGGGTATGTTCATGGATGGTTTTGGCACTAAGCTAAAAGGTGCGGCGCTACTTAACGTCGTGTGTGTTAAGTAAACTTAGTAAAGAGAGATCTATATATCCGGTAAGTACTCAGTCATAAGTGTTTGTAAGAATTACTAGTGATTTTTAGTGAGATTTTGAAAATATGACTAAAATAAGTGATATTCATACACTACAAGAAAGTGCTGAAGTAGAGTGCAAGCTTGCGGGGGGCCGTGATGGTAGAGGGGCTGTACCAAACGATATGTGGGAAAGTTATTGCGCCTTTGCTAACACGAGCGGTGGAATTATTCTGCTTGGTATCAAAGAAAAAAAAGGTCATTTCACTGTAGAAGGAATAAGTAAACCAGACCCGCTACTCAAAAATATTTGGGATACTGTTAACAATCCCAATAAAGTCAGTATTAACTTGTTAAGTGAAAGTGATATCAAAGTAGAAGAGATCGATGGTAAGTCGATTATTCGAATTCAAGTACCTCGAGCATCTAGAGAACATCGCCCTGTTTATCTTAATGGAAACCCGCTTTCTGGCACTTATTTGCGTCGCTATGAAACTGACCAAAAGTGTTTGCCTCTTGCTGTAAAACAGATGATAGCAGAGCAAGAAGAGGTTCGTGATAATCGGATTTTAGAAAATTTCACCCTTGATGATATTGATCCAGAAAGCTTACGCATCTACCGCCAAATGTTTCTTGCGGCCAAACCGCAGCACCCTTTTTTAGAGAAATCTGATCAAGAGTTTCTACGCTCTATTCGTGCTTGGCGTAAAGATAGGACAACGAATACTGAGGGACTGACTTTAGCTGGCTTAGTCATGTTTGGTACATGGGAGGCAATTCAAGATGTCTTACCAATTTTCGCTTTAGATTATCAAGAAAAAGATGACAGTTCTCACCGCTGGATAGATCGCATATATACTGATGGTTCTTGGTCGGGTAATGCGTTTGATTTTTACCGTAAGGTCTATCGTAAGCTTATTGCTGACTTGAAAGTCGGGTTTACTTTAAACGATGGACAGCGACAGGACACCTCTCCGGCCCATGAGGCTATTCGAGAAGCCTTGGTAAACACATTATCACACGCTGATTTCAATACTGACAGCAATATCCTTATCGAAAAGCATCCTGATTTTATTGGTTTTCGCAATCCTGGTTTAATGCGAGTTCCGGTCCAAGAAGCCATTGCTGGTGGTAATAGCCAATGTCGCAATCCCGCTATTCATCAAATGTTTCTAAATATTGGTCTGAGCGAAAAAGCGGGGTCTGGTATACCTAAAATATACAGCAATTGTCGTAGTCAGAATTGGCAGCCTCCTCATCTTTATGAGAAAAATGAACTCGAACAAACTTTACTTGAATTGCGTATGGTAAATATTGTCTCTGAAGAGCTCCATCAGCGATTAACAGACGTATTTGGTGAAAGTTACCGTAAGTTGAGTGAACTGAAGCGGACTATTCTAATAACTGCGATGACAGAATCTTGGTTTAACCATGAGCGTATATGTTCACTCACTTCTGAGCACACTAGAGAGGTAACACTGGCACTTAGCCAACTGGTATCAACAGGTTATTTGGAATCAGCCGGACACCATAAAGGTAAGATTTATCATCTGAAAGGCATTGAAGTTCCTACTCCGGATAATGATGCAGGAAAGAGCATTACTTTTGTGGCTTCACCTAGTGCGGCCCAGTTATCACTCTTTGAACAAGGAGGTCCGGAGTTAAGCGAAGAAGTGCCGGACCTAACTCCGGACCTTCTGTGGAAGGAGCTAAAACAAATTGCTTCTCCTATATCACTGCTCACTGGGCGTAAATCAAGAATAGAGGTAGAGCAGGCTATCATAGCGCTGTGTAGCAAAGCGACTCCTCACTGCTTAAAGTTAGCTGATTTTGCAGAGTTGCTAAGCATGAAAGCAGATACATTACGGAAGAATTATCTTAGTAAAATGGTCAAAAATCAGCAGCTATTCTTGGCTTACCCAACGACTCCAAATCACCCTGAACAAGGGTATACAATTCAAAAAGTGCTTGATAAAAAATAGCTCAAGACATAATTAGGAAAAGAAACGTTGACATATAAAACAAGTAGTTAATAAATACATACGAAAAAAAAGGGCCTCTCATACTCTATGAGAAGCTCTTTTTATTGAAAGTATCTTTTACTATCTCATCGTAACAAACTCTTCAGAACCTGTTGGATGGATAGCCACAACACTATCAAAATCAGCTTTGGTTGCGCCCATCTTCATCGCGACAGCAAAACCTTGAATCATCTCATCAACCGTAAATCCGATACCGTGAAGACCAACGACTTTCTCATCAGCGCCTGCGCAAACCAGTTTCATTTGGCACGGTTGACGGTGTTTAGTTACCGCAGTGTACATGGCGGCAAAACCTGAAGTGTAGACTTTAACGTTAGCTTCACCATACTGAGCAACCGCTTCAGATTCGGTTAACCCGATAGTGCCAATAGGTGGGTGGCTAAAGACAACAGTAGGAACTAGGTCGTAATCCATTTTGGCGTTAGTTTGGTTGTTAAATAGACGCTCAGAGAGTAAGCGAGCCGCTTTAACGGCAACGGGTGTTAGCTCAATACCACCTTCCATGATGTCACCCACACAGTAGATGCCTTTCACGTTAGTCTCTTGGTACTCGTCCACTTTGATGAAGCCGTAATCATTGGTTGCTACGCCAGTAACGCCTAAGTTGATCGCATCGGTCGTTGGGTGACGGCCAATTGCCCAAATGAGCGTATCAACGTTTTGCGTGTGATCATTTTCAAAGTGCAACGTTAAGCTCTCATCAGACTCTTTAACCACTTTGGTTGGAATTGAGTGAGTATGAAGTTTTGGCCCTTCTGCTTCCATCACTTCAACTAAGGTTTTAATGATTAAAGGATCAAAGCTGCGCAGTGGCGATTCTTTGCGAACAAACAGATGGGTCTCGGTGCCAAGGGCATTTAATACGCCTGCAATTTCAACTGCAATATAACCAGCACCAACGACAGCAACACGTTTAGGTTGATCGACAATGTCGAAGAAGCCGTTTGAATCGATGCCGTGCTCGGCGCCAGGAATGTTTGGAATGGTTGGGCGGCCACCCACAGCAATCAGGATATGATCTGCAGTGTAGTGCTCACCGTTTACTTCAACGGTTTTTTCATCAATAAATTTGGCAAAACCGCGAATCACGTTCACTTTATTGTTATCAAGAACACGATCATAAGATTGGTGAATACGGCCAATATAGGCTTGACGGTTCTCTACCATTTTTGCCCAGCTGAAGCTTTTTACATCAACGTCGAAGCCATAATCTTCCGCATAAAGATTGATCGCATCCGCAACTTGTGCGCCATGCCACATTACTTTCTTAGGAACACAGCCTACGTTTACGCAGGTGCCACCTAAATCTTTGGCTTCAATCAAGGCTACTTTTGCGCCGTGCATGGCTGCGCGGTTTGCTGATGCAATGCCACCGCTGCCGCCGCCGATACAGATATAATCAAAATGCGTTGTCATGTGTTTCTCCACTGTTTTTATTATTACGTATTTTCTATCTTAAATTGATCTTGGGGCAGTTTATTCAGGAACAACCCATTCGATCTTAAAGTGTCCATTTTCAGGGGCGATTGCCTGCTTTAGAAAAGGAAGAATGGCCTGCATTTGGCTCTCTAATTTCCACGGAGGGTTAATCACAATCATGCCTGATGCTGTCATTCCTCGCTCTGTGGTATCTGGAGAGACACCCAGCTCAATTTGTAATATTTTGCGAATGCCTGCCTTTTTGAGGCCATTGATCATGTCGCTGCTGTCAAAGCGGTTTACTACTGGGTACCAGATTGCATAGATACCGGTTTCCCAACGTTTGTGACTCTCTTTAATCGCATTAACCACGTCTCGATACTCTTTGGCTAGCTCATAAGGAGGGTCAATTAAGACTAAGCCTCTGCGCTCTTTTGGAGGCAGGCTGGCTTTCAACTTGTCAAAGGCATCCTCTTTGTACATACGTACTTGACGATCGCCTCTAAATTCTTGCAATAGCAGAGGGAAATCGGTTGGGTGCAGCTCTGTTAATACCATGCGGTCTTGATCGCGTAATTGAGCACGGCCGACACGTGGAGATCCAGGATAGTAACGAAGTTCGTCATCATTGTTCAGATCTTTCACAGCGTTGATGTAACTCAATATCTCTTCAGGCAGATCATGTTGCTGCCACAATTTGGCAATGCCTTGTTTGTATTCACCGGTTTTTTCAGACCACTCATGAGTGAGATCGTAACGACCAACGCCTGAATGGGTATCGTGATAAACAAAGGGGGTATCCTTCTGCTTTAAAGCATCTAGAATCAAACTTTGTACAATATGTTTAACGACATCGGCGTGGTTGCCAGCATGGAAGCTGTGACGATAACTAAGCATGGGTGAACTCTTGTAAGAAATATTTCGCTTATTATGGCTTATTGTATGATTGGATGCAGCATATCAATGTAAGATGAGTATTGAAAAATACCTTCTTCGCCTATATCTATGATTGATAACTATCTAGCTCTCGATATACAAGGAACCGATCATGTCGAACCCATTGTTGACCTTTACCGATTTACCGCCATTCTCACAGATTCAACCGCAACACATTCAACCTGCTGTTGAGCAGGCGATTGCTGAGTGTCGTGCAAAAATTGAAGAGGTACTCGCGAGCGATCTTGAAGCCAGTTGGGAGACCATCTGTACGCCGTTAACGGAAACGGATGACAGGTTAAGTCGTATTTGGTCACCTATTGGCCATTTAAATGGTGTCCTTAATAGCCCAGAACTTCGTGACTCGTATGAAGCATGTTTGCCATTATTATCTGAATACGGCACTTGGGTGGGTCAACATAAAGGCCTGTATGATGCCTATAAATCAATCAAGCAGAGCGCTGAATTTGATTCATTAAATCAAGCTCAAAAGAAAACGATTACCGATGCACTGCGTGATTTTGAACTCTCTGGCATTGCTCTTCCTGTCGATCAACAAAAGCGTTATGGCGACATCAGTAAGCGTCAATCGGAGCTTGGCTCGTCATACAGTAATAATGTGCTTGATGCGACGATGGGTTGGAGTAAACACATAACAGACGTCGCGGATCTGTCCGGTATGCCAGAGTCAGCCATTGCGGGAGCTAAAGCCGCAGCAGAAGATAAAGAGTTAGAAGGATATTTGTTGACGTTAGAAATTCCGTCGTACTTACCTGTGATGACCTACTGTGATAATCAAGAATTGCGCAAAGAGATGTACGAAGCGTTTGTCACACGAGCTTCTGATCGTGGCCCTAACGCGGGTAAGTGGGACAACACCGACATCATGAACGAGTCGTTGAAACTTCGTCATGAGATCGCACGTCTGCTTGGATTTAGCTCTTTTAGCGAAAAATCATTGGCCACTAAAATGGCGGAGACTCCTGAGCAAGTATTGGGTTTCTTAAATGATTTAGCGGTTAAAGCCAAACCACAAGGTGAACGTGAAGTTGCAGAGCTAAAAGCCTTTGCGAAACAAGAGTGTGGTGTTGATGACTTGAACCTTTGGGATATCCCTTACTACTCTGAGAAATTAAAACAGAAACTATATCAAATTTCTGATGAAGAGCTGCGCCCATACTTCCCTGAAGAGCGCGCGATAGCGGGCCTGTTTGAAGTATTACATCGCCTATTTGGCATGAACGTGAAAGAGCGTACGGGTGTCGATGTTTGGCATGAGTCGGTGCGTTTCTTTGATATTTTTGATGGTACTGGAACGATTCGCGGCAGCTTTTACTTCGACCTTTATGCGCGTGAGCATAAACGTGGTGGTGCATGGATGGATGAGTGCCGAGTTCGACGCACGACAGTCGATGGCGTGCTGCAAACGCCTGTTGCTTATCTAACCTGCAACTTCAACAAACCAGTCGGTGATAAACCTGCACTGTTTACCCACGATGAATTAGTGACGCTGTTCCATGAATTTGGTCACGGTATCCACCATATGTTGACTCAAATTGATGTAGCCTCAGTATCGGGCATCAACGGCGTTCCTTGGGATGCGGTTGAACTGCCAAGTCAGTTCCTAGAGAACTGGTGTTATGAAGAGGAAGCGCTGGCCTTTATTTCAGGACACTATGAAACGGGTGAGCCACTACCAAAAGCGATGCTGGATAAAATGTTAGCAGCGCAAAACTTCCAATCAGCGATGTTCATTTTACGTCAGTTAGAGTTGGGTCTGTTTGATTTCACCCTGCACAGCAATTTTGATCCTGACGTGGGTGCTCAAGTGTTAGAGACACTCGCAGAAGTTAAAGCAAAAGTCGCCGTGTTACCTGGCCTTGAGTGGAGCCGTTTCTCTCATGCGTTCAGCCATATTTTTGCGGGTGGATACAGCGCTGGATATTACAGCTACTTGTGGGCGGAAGTGCTCTCAGCAGATGCGTTCTCACTGTTTGAAGAGAAGGGCATCTTTAATAAAGAGACGGGCCAATCTTTCTTAAATAACATTTTAGAGATGGGAGGCAGTGAAGAGCCTATGACGCTATTTAAACGATTTAGAGGTCGTGAGCCACAGATTGATGCAATGCTGCGTCACCGTGGTGTTGTGAGTTAATAGAGCGACTCTCACAGTGTTGAAATAGATAAAGCCAACGAGCGATCGTTGGCTTTTGATGTTTTTAGTGTTGAGATTTAAGGAATTACGTTACGGCTGATTGGATTCTGCAGTGAAATCAGGGTCTCTGTTGATTGCACCTCTTCAATTGACTGTAGCTTATCAATCAAAACAAATTGCAGCTCTTCGATAGACTTACACATCAGTTTGACGAAAATATTATAAGCCCCTGTGGTGTAATAAGCCTCAACCACTTCATCTAGTGCGTCCAGTTTTGCTATGGCCGAGTGGTAATCTCTGGCGGCATAAAGGTTAATACCAATAAAGCAGCAGACATCGTATCCCAGTGATTTTGGATTCACGATCACTTCGGTACGTTCAATAATTTTAGCTGCGCGCATCTTCTCTATTCGAACGTGAACGGTTGCTGGGCTGACATCAAATCGTTTTGCCAACTCAGCGTATGGGGTGCGAGCATTATCCATTAAGGCTTTTAAGATCTCACGATCCAGATCGTCGATACGAGATTGATTATTCATTAAGGGAATATCCTTATGGTCGAGCTGACAGTAGAGTCACAGAGGCCTTACAGTATGATAAAAACGCCTTTTTGTCATCGATGGATATCCCATGACTCGAGAATCGTGGTTATAATAGGGTCAATATTACTATCTATCCTCGTATTGTCGGAGATTCAATGCAGTTAAGCCTTATTTGTGAAGCCAGTGAACGTCAAACAGAGTTAACCGCACTTGCTGAACGCTGGGGGCTATCCCATAGTGATGAGAGTCAATTCGCATTAGTACTAACCGCGCAGCGATTGGAGCTAAGAAAACTGGATGAGCCAAAGTTGGGTGCGATATTTGTTGATCTTGCTGGTGGCGCGGTGGCACATCGTCGTAAATTTGGTGGTGGCAAAGGTCAAGCCATTGCCAAGGCGGTTGGATTGAATAAAGGGGCAACCCCCGTTGTATTGGATGGCACTGCCGGTTTAGGCCGAGATGCGTTTGTATTGGCGTCGTTGGGTTGCAAAGTACAGATGGTTGAGAGGCACCCCGTGGTCGCGGCTCTGTTGGATGACGGATTGGCCCGAGCAAAAGTGGACGGTGAAATTGGTGGTTGGGTGAGCGAGCGTATGTCGCTGATACACGCATCCAGTCATGATGCATTAAATGCGCTGGTGGATAATCCTGATTTTGTCTCACCGGATGTGGTCTATCTTGACCCTATGTATCCTCACCCAGAGAACAAGAAAAAGTCGGCATTGGTGAAAAAAGAGATGCGTGTATTTCAATCTTTGGTTGGCGCAGATCTGGATGCTGACGATCTGTTAACCCCTGCGTTGGCGTTGGCCAGTAAACGTGTGGTGGTAAAGCGCCCTGATTATGCCCCATGGTTAGCAGAGCAAAAACCGAGTATGGCGATTGAGACCAAAAAAAACCGCTTTGATGTCTATGTCAAAGCGGCCATGAGTTAGTGCTTACTTACACTAACTGCCTTTGTTTACTTTTGCTTTAATCCAGGTTTCATTAAACCAAAGCGAAAATAGAATGATACTGCCGCCAATGACTAAGCGCGGTATATCAACCTCTCTGTTCCAAATTAGAATGTTGACGATTAACCCAGCAGGAACCAAGGCATTATTCATTGCCGCCAGTGCTCCAGCGTTGACTAAGCAGGCTCCTTTATTCCAAACAAAGTAACCAAGACCAGAGGCGATTAACCCTAAGTAGGTGAGGATACCCCATTGCAGGTTCGTGGTCGGTAGCTTTTCGATGTTGCCAAATAGCATGAACGCGACAGAAGCGACGATCAATGCGCCAATGTAAAACAGGCCAAAAACCGTATGTTGTGGCAGTTGCTGCGGCTCTTTTTCCATGATGAATTTGTAACTCACTTGGCCAATGGCAAAGCAGAGGTTGGCACCTTGCACCACAAAAAATCCAGTGAGAAAGTTTTCGTTAATATTGGCGTATTTCATCACCGCCGCGCCAGCCACCGCAATGATAGCGGTCACTAAATACCAAGGCGTAAATCTTCCTTTCAGTAGGTCATAAATGATAGTGATGTAGATAGGAGTGAAGATGGTGAACATCAGCACTTCTGGGACGGACAACAGTAAGAAAGATTGATAGTAAAAGCAGTACATCAAACCAAGTTGAATGCCACCAATAGCCATCAGTTTCAATGCTAAAGATGTGCTGATGTTCTTGAGTTTTAAAAATGGCAGGAAAATGACCGCCGCAAGTGCGACTCGCATTAATACTGAAAACCAAGCATCGACTTGGCCAGCCAAATAGACACCGATTAAACTGAATGAAAAAGCCCATAAAAGGGTTACTGCAGATAAATAAGGCATAGTTTGTTCTTTTTAAAGAGATATTTGCCTGCAGTCTACCTCACTTTTTCTGCTTTAAAAACGGAAAAACCGTAAGGGTATTCTCATTTATTTAATTGGTATGACCAATACATCAACAGGGGCTGAATTAATGAGCTGGGTACTTGACGATAAAAATTTACTCCAAAAATCATGATGGTGACCGCAAACTACAAGGTCTACTTCCATATTAGTAATCGCTTCACATAGCTCATCACCAAGATCTCCGCTGCTGACTAACGCACGAGTAATAGGGAAATCAGCATCATCAACCATTTTCTGTAAGGCAGAGTGGGCCTCTTCAGTGGCGCGATGTTGGGTTTCAGCAAGGTTAATATCAATCAGGCCGGTATACAGTTCAGCATAGTTAATATCAATATGGATCAGAGACACTTTTGCTTGCAAAGGTGTAGCCAAAGCAACTGCTCTTTCAACGAGCCCTTTACTGTCTTCAGATAGATCAACGGCAACTAAAATATGCTTATAACACATGATGTGGCTCCTCGAATGATGAAAATTGAATTGCTCTTCTCTAAGATTAGCACTTCAATAATAGAAATCATGGAAGCTTGATCGCAACATTTTCAAACAGTTTCTATGATATAGTTTCATTGTTTTTTTTATTGTATCTTAAAGATAGTAAGGGAGTTTTTTTAATGCTTGCTCAAGAAATGGTTATTGAACTTAACAAACAAATTAATCTAGAGTTTTTCTCATCTAATCTATACTTACAGATGAGTGCTTGGTGTGAAGATAAAGGTTTTTCAGGAGCTGCTGAGTTTTTAAGAACTCATGCAACAGAAGAGATTGAGCACATGCAGCGTCTTTTCACCTACGTAAGCGAAACTGGCTCAATGCCAATTTTAGGCGCGATTGATGCTCCAGAACATGAATTTGAAAGTTTAGGCGATGTTTTTCGTAAAACCTATGATCATGAACAGATGATCACAGCTCAAATTAATAAACTGGCTCATGTTGCGTTTACTACTCAAGATTACTCAACGTTTAATTTTTTACAATGGTATGTCTCTGAACAACACGAAGAAGAAAAACTGTTCAAAGGCATTGTAGATAAGATTGATCTTGTTGGTGAAGATGGCAAAGCGCTGTTTTTCATTGATAAAGATCTGAAAGCGATGGCAACATCGGGTTCAACATCGGTAATGGGTGTAACTGCTTAGTGTGCTAAAAGTGCATCACTGATTTTCACTTAAGCGTTACTCTTTACGGTGATAAGGAGAAAGTGATGGTTAGTGGTGACACAATACTATTTACGTTAATTCTGGTATCGGGTCTCAATGTAGCCCGATACGTTAGTACTCTTCGTACTTTACTTACTGTGATGAGAGAAGCCCACCCGCTGTTGTATCAGCAAGTGGATGGTCGGGGCTTTTTTACCAGCCATGGCAACGTATCAAAACAAGTCCGTCTGTTTCACTATCTTCGTTATAACGAGCACCTACAACACCATGAACCTGTTTTTGTGAAGAAATGTTCGAAGGTGAAACGATTGTTTATACTATCAAGTGCATTGATTCTTCTGACTATTGTCATGTTATTTGCAGTGTTAATTTTCAACTTATAACTATTGTCTTGGTTCTACCCCCTGTGCTAGGTAGAATGCAGCGGTAATTGACAGTCAGTAGAGTAAAAAATGACAACAGAGTTCGATGTAGTAATTATTGGTGCAGGCGCTGCAGGCTTGATGTGTGCGGCAGAAGCTGGCAAACGAGGCCGTAAGGTATTGGTTGTCGATAGCGGTAAGAAGCCTGGGCGTAAAATCCTTATCTCTGGCGGAGGACGCTGTAATTTTACCAACTACGATGTTGAAGCAAATCACTTCGTCTGTCAAAACCCTCATTTTGTTAAATCTGCACTCTCTCAATATACCCAATGGGATTTCATCTCACTCATCGCTAAGCATGATATTGCCTATGAAGAGCGTCTGCATGGTCAACTTTTCTGTCAAGATTCAGCCAAACAAATAGTAGAAATGCTGATGGCAGAGTGCGACTTACCCTCTATTTCTCACCGATATCGCTGTGAAGTAGGATCGGTAGAGAAAGTGGAGTCTGGTTTTAAGCTGCAGTTGGATAACGATACGGTATTGTGTCAGTCGCTGGTGGTCGCCACTGGTGGTTTATCGATGCCAAAACTAGGCGCCACGCCATTTGGTTATCAGCTAGCTCAGCAATTTGGTCTGAATATGGTGCCAACAACTGCGGGTTTGGTTCCTTTTACTCTACATAAAGCAGACAAAGAGACGTTTGAAGCCCTCTCTGGTATCGCTATTCCGGCGACAATAGAAACGCAAAACGGCACCCATTTTAAAGAGAGCTTATTGTTTACTCATCGTGGCCTATCTGGCCCTGTGGTGCTGCAAGTCTCTTCATATTGGACGCCTGGCGAGAAAATTACGGTCAACCTACTACCAGAAACCGATGTGCTTGATGTACTGACACATCAAAGAGAGCAACACCCCAATCAGAGCTTAAAAAACACGCTCTCTAAGTTACTGCCAAAGCGTCTGATAGAGGCGCTTATTGATCGAAAAGATCTGGACGATAAACCGTTAAAGCAGCTCAATCCCAAAGATATCACCGCGATTGCAGACTACTTCCACCAATGGCAGATTGCGCCAAATGGCACCGAAGGATACCGAACGGCCGAAGTGACATTAGGCGGCGTGGATACCAATGAACTGTCATCTAAAACCATGGAATCGAAAAAAATAGCGGGCCTTTATTTTGTCGGCGAAGTGATGGATGTCAGCGGCTGGTTAGGAGGGTATAACTTCCAGTGGGCCTGGAGCTCAGGTTTTGTTGCGGGTCTGAATGCTTGATTTTATTGTCACTGCACATTTGTGTAGAGACACAATAGGGTTCGCCTATAAGAAGCTTGTTGACTACTATTTATCCATGGTTGATTTTTCAACATTCATGTTTTTTTCAGCACCAATCATTGAATAGTGTTGGTCGAGGGCCCACGTTGCTAAATCCTCTGCGTAGACGGATTTCAGAAGTTTCAGGTGATGGTGTATACGACACGCAAGAATGACATAAAGTGCTTAATAAAAAAGATCAAACCGCTCAATAAAGTCATTAGACTAGTATGCCTGAAAGAAACACAAGTATTTAGATTTTAATAAAGAGGGGATGATCAAACCTCTAGCTGATTTTATCAACAACGCCCTTGTATAAGGTAAGTACATTGGTTAATATTTTATATATCGTTTTATTGAGGTATCGGGTTAAATGTTTTTTATTCTAAGACAAACAGCTTTATATCGCCGTTATATTCTCAGTATTTTATTTGTTATACCGCTACTGTTACTTAATTTTTTGGTGACTTCCCATGCCCCGCAATTACTTGAACAAGCACAGACTCAAAGACACCAACAACTAGGAAATACTGAACAAGTTGATCAGCACAGTCACTCTGATGGCCTGAGCAGTGAGCAAATTGCGGGTCATACTCATGGTCATAACAGTGGTGATCATCAACACGGTTCGATTCTTTTATCTGATAATCAACAGTTGCGATTAAACGCAAGTTTTGTGCTTAATTTTAATTATTTTACTTTATATTACCCACCACATTTAAAACTGCCTGAACAACCTCCTAAATTACTTTCTTAATTTAAATTCTCATATCGCTTAGGGCGATAAATTTTTATTTTTTTGGAGTAAATTATGAAACCATCTTTATTTAAAGGTGAATTTTTTGTGCCTGTTAGGCGGGCATATCCTTATATGCTACTTGTTTTAGTAGCTTGCTTAATGTATTTACCAAATTATAGCTTTGCTCATGGCGTAGCAGTTGGTGATCAAGGCTATATTCAAGAAATCAGTGGGATTAACTTTTTCCCTTATGTTTATCTTGGCGCTAAACATATGGTGAGTGGTTATGATCATATTCTTTTCTTATTTGGTGTGATCTTCTTTTTGTACCGACTGCCACATGTTGCTATTTACGTTAGTTTATTTGCCATTGGACATTCCAGCACCCTGCTATTAGGTGTTTTTGCTGATATTAAGGCTAACGCTTATATCATTGATGCAATTATTGGCATTTCAGTTATCTATAAAGCTTTAGACAATCTAGGGGCTTGGCAGCGCTGGTTTGGTGTTCAACCTAATACTAAAGTGGCAACATTAATTTTTGGTCTTTTTCATGGATTCGGGTTAGCAACCAAAATACAAGAATTTGAAATTGCTCAAGATGGCTTATTGGTGAACCTGATTGCTTTCAATATTGGTGTGGAGATAGGCCAAATCATTGCGTTAACTGGCGTTTTAATTGTAATGGGATTTTGGCGACGAAATCCCGGTTTTTTACGCCACGCTTATCATGCGAATGTGTTGTTAATGAGTGCGGGTTTTATGTTATTCGGTTACCAATTAACAGGCTATTTTGTCGCTTAATACTCAAGGGATTTTAGATATGTATAATCAAAATATACCAGCTCTGAATGAGCTACCAAGTACAAAAAAATTAATTGCATCCACTTTTATTGCAGCCGTTTTTTCTGGAGTGATATTAATTACCTCAATTTTACCTGCTGAATATGGGATCGACCCTACAGGAGTTGGACGTGCGCTTGGTTTGGTTGAAATGGCGGAAATAAAATCATCATTAGCGCAAGAGCAACAAAGTGTTGTAGTTATTGAACCAGCAGTGGTTATTGTTAAACCTTTAAGTGAAGAAAAGGTTACTGTTGAAAGTTCTTCTGTTGTTCAAGAACAGTCTGTTGAGATGATGTCAGTCAATGCTGATACCAAGGTTTTTATTTTAAAACCAGGACAAGCAGCAGAAATTAAGATGGCAATGAAAAAAGGGGAGCGGGTAAATTATCAATGGTTTGCTAAAGGAGGCAAGCTTAACTTTGATACACATGGTGACACAAAAAGAATCTCCTACCATGGTTATGGCAAAGGACGAAATGTAAGCTCAGATAAAGGCGTATTGGAAGCTGCTTTTGGCGGTAGTCATGGTTGGTTTTGGCGTAATCGCAGTAAACACGATGTTGAAGTAACATTAACAACGCAAGGGCAATACGAGAATATTAACCGTGTATTATAAAACTTAGTCGTCTTATTACTGGCAGGTTGAGTACTTTTCGTCTGTCAATTTAGATATATAAAGGCAACTGTTCGGTTGCCTTGTTTCTATTCAATGTGGCCCCAAAGCGAAGCGAATTACAGCCTGCGAGTTTATGGTCAAATATAATTGTTCACTACACAATAAAGCATCGCTGTATAGCGATGATTGATTAGTTAGCAAGTCTAGTTTTTCACTATTGGTATCGTCGACAATTGTCGCGCGTGAAAGACATTATTTATTAAATGCAAATTACCTAATATTTTCAGAATAGATGGTAATCCATTTCATCAGGGTGAGATCGCGAACGTTTTTTAGGCAATTTAACGATCAATTTGACGATCACATTTAGGTGTGATCATATACTCCCTTTTTAGGGAGAGCATCATGCATATTGACCACTTTAAAGAGCATTTCCAGACAGTCACAGACCAGCGCCAAGGTGCGAAGATCACCTATTGCCTTTTTGAGGTTTTGTTTGGCTCATTATGCTCGGTGATAGCTGGAGCCAAAGGGTGGTTCAATATTCGTGAATATATTCTTGGGCACCATGACTGGTTTAAACGCAATGGTCTGTTTTTAAATGATATTCCTGCTGATGACACTATTGCACGCATCATATCAACCATTGAGCCCGAGCAGTTTCAGGAATGCTTCATTAATTGGATGTCTTCAATTCATACGCTGACCGAAGGCCAAGTGATTGCAATTGACGGTAAAACGCTTCGTGGCTCCTACAACCGTGAAGATAGAGCCAGTACTATCCACATGATCAGTGCCTACGCCTCATCGAATAAACTCGTGTTGGGACAGTTAAAGACCGAACAAAAAAGTAATGAAATTACGGCGATACCTGAGCTGATAAAGATGCTCGACATCATGCCTTGCAAGGACATGCCTTGCAAGGACATGCCTTGCAAGGACACACACTCTAAGAGCAACGATCACACTTTAAACTTCACTGGCTTCATCTATTTCAAGCTCAACATTCACTGACTCGCACGCCTATTCATTCCAATACATC
>JAESQY010000076.1 GCA_016764915.1 Aliivibrio sp.
ATTAATCTGAGCCCAGCCTGTGATACCAGGCTTAACTTTGTGTCTTAACATATATCGATCAACAATTGAACGATACTCTTCATTGTGTGCCGCTGCATGTGGTCTTGGGCCTACAATAGACATCCGTCCTTGTAGTACATTAATAAATTGTGGCAGCTCATCAAGGGAGGTACGGCGAATAAATGCGCCAAACGGTGTGACTCTCGGGTCATTTTTGGTCGCCTGCTTGACGACACTGCCGTTATCCATAGAGCGCATAGAGCGGAATTTCCACACTTTAATTTTTCTACCATCAAGGCCATATCGGTCTTGTTTAAAAAGCACGGGGCCTGCAGAGGACATTTTCACACCTGCAGCAATGATGACAAGCACTGGGAAAATAAAGGCGAGAATTATGCACGAGAGAACGATATCTTCTGCTCGTTTTACCCAAGTAGTCAGGCCATTAAACGGTGTGTCATGTACGCTTAAGGTATGGATGTTACCGACATGGTGCCATCTAGAGTGCAGTAAGTTATAGGTTAAAAAGTCGGGCACTAAATAGGTATTGGCAGTCGTGTTCGAAAATTGAGATATGAACTTGGTAATTCTCTGATTTGCGTGCATGGGCATTGCAATATATACATGTTCAACATCTCCGCTTTTTGCTCGCTCTAAAGCATCTTCGACGTTACCTAATAGTGGAGCGTTAACGGATTCTGGTAGCCGGTCAGGTGTGCGTTCATCATAAAACCCAACAAACTCAATGCCTAACCATTTTTTTCTTTCTAACTCTTTCGCTAAGGCGATACCGTTATCTGTAACACCAATAATGATCGCTTTGCGGGAGTTAAAGCCTCGTTTTCTCATTGTTTTTAAAAGTAGTTTAAACAGGTATCTCCAGCCAATGAGTATAATGGGAGTACTGACAAACCAGCTACCAATCACTAGACGAGAGTACATCTCGCTGGTTTTAGTAAAGTAACCAACAGATAGAATAATGACGGCACTAAAGAACCAAGGAATGAGGGTTGCTACAATGTGATCTTTAAAGGTACTGACACGCCAAGAGCGATATAGATTAGAGCTTTCAGCTGCAAGCATAAAACTTAAGACAGCCAAAGTGCCGACTAAAAGATAGTCTTTTGTGAAAGTGTTTAAAATCGAAGAGGTTACTACATACAAAGACATTGCAATAAAAAGGATATCGGTGAGACGATAGAGGAATCCGAACTCCATTTCGTGTGATTTGATCAATCCTTTGTTTGGCATTATCTATCCCTAGATTTAATTTACAATGAAGCACGCTACCGCCAGTAGGTTAAGCTCCCACCGCGCTATGAAATATGACTAAAATAGGTTGAAGAGCAACTTCTATTTAGGGCATATCTCTATTACATGTTTTAGAGCGAGTATTGTATTTTTTTTATATATTTATTTTGGAGGGTTAAAGAATGAAATATTAATAATTATTATGAGTTAGTACTATCAAAGAATTAGATGTTAAATACTTAAAAGTACCAGCAAAGGACTGGTTTAGCATAGATGCTGCTTTGCCCATGCCATGGCTTGTAGGCGGTTACGGACTTCAAGCTTCTTAAAAATGTTATATAGGTGTGATTTTATAGTGTGTTCGCTAATAAACAACCTGTCAGCAATCTCGAGGTTGGACGCTCCCTCTTTTAAAGTTTGAAGGATCTCGGTCTCTCTACGGGTCAGCTCAATATCAGTAGGCGGATGATAACTTTGCATCCTAGAGTCATTTTGATAATAAGAGAGTAGCTGTCCTAACACTTTTCGAGAGAGCCAGTTCTCACCCGATAAAATACTCTCTAACCCTGTTGATACTGTTTCGATTCTGTCCGTGCTTTGAAAGATACCAACGAGGTTTGGCCAACTAATTAACTCTTCTGTCTCAAGAGGTTGATCGGAATTTAGTAATACGGTTTGTTTTTGATTAATGCGTTCAAAAAGTATGGCGTTAAGTTCGGTGGGCTTTTTTATGGCAGTAAGATCAATCAAAAATATGATACGCTCTTCAACAAAAGCAGGAATCGGTTGTTGGTTATTCGAAACATCAAACAGCGAAATGGTTACGCCAATCTTAGAGTGCAGATAGTGAAGTAGAGTTGACGATTGTAAATTGGCATTGGATACCAAAACTAACTGTGCTGAAAGTGTTTTCATAATCTAAATGATACCGTTTACATCTGGTTAATATTTTATCATCATACTAAAGTTGTGTAATTTTGAATACGAATTTAGTTTTTTTATGAGAAATACCTCATTACAATTGTGTGGATCTTGTGAAAATTCTCTAAAGAATTTGACCTATGTGAGCGTTTTTACAATAAAACCCAGAGATCTATTTAAAATATAGATGTGAATTTTATGAACGAGATAATTATTAGTGAATAAAGGTGAAAGAACAACGGCGATCTCATTAGCCTTAGTCTTTGTATTTAGAATGCTTGGCTTATTTATGTTGATGCCCGTATTAGCGCTGTATGCAAGTGATCTTAATGGATACAGTTTAGCTTGGGTTGGTATCGCGATAGGAGCTTATGGATGCACACAAGCATTGCTACAAATACCGGCAGGCTGGTTATCTGATAAATATGGTCGAAAACCAATAATCATTATTGGTTTATTGTTATTTGTTTTAGGTTCTATCGTTGCTGCAGAATCTACCTCCATTTATGGTGTTGCTTTAGGCCGAGCTATTCAGGGGATGGGAGCTATCGCTGCCGCAGTGTTGGCATTGGCGTCGGATCTGACTCGCCCAGAACAACGTACCAAGGTAATGGCCATTATTGGTATATCTATCGGTATGTCGTTTGCAATTTCAATGATACTAGGGCCTTTCTTAGCGGCGACTTTAGGTCTGTCTGGACTATTTTATGTTATCGCTATTATGGCTGTGATTGCTATTTTCTTGGTTCTTTTCGTTGTGCCAACACCTGTTCATAAAAGTAAAAAAAAAGCAGCAGACGTGAAAATTTCTGGAGTAAAAAAGGTATTTGTAAACTCTAATCTACTAAAATTGGATTTTGGGGTCTTTGTTATCCACTGCATCATGACTTCACTCTTTATTGCACTGCCATTACAGTTAGCTGCACATCATTTAGCCGCTGATGATCACTGGCACTTTTACCTTCCTGTTTTTCTATTGTCATTCCTCTCTCTGGGTATATTAATGCGATTGGGAAAACGGAATGAAAAAGTGACCAACCTCATCTCTATCTCTTGTCTAATGGTTGGTATTATGATCATCGGCTTTAATCCTAGTTCACTTTGGTTGATTGGTTTTGGTGCTTGGTTATACTTTTCAGGTTTTAATTACCTTGAGGCCTCTATGCCCTCTTTATTAAGTAAAATTGCACCCGATAGTTACAGAGGAAGTGCATCAGGGGTGTATAGTACCAGTCAATTCTTAGGGGCTTTCTTTGGCGGTGTCATTGGAGGAGGACTTATGCAGCTTTATGGTGCTCAAGCCATCTATTTTCTTGCTGTTGTTCTTCTCGTTATACTATTTGTTCTTTGGCGTAGTGGCTTTCAATCGATTGAAATTAAGAGTTAAAAAACATAACAGAACGCTATTTTCCCTAAATTGCGATGGATGTTTCTGTTTTACTCTTTCTTGAGTCACAGCGAGTATGCTAAAATGTCAGACTGTTTTACATTTGTAGCAGTACAGCTGCACTTATTCTATTATCATTCAGGAGCTCGTTATGGCCAGCCGTGGCATTAATAAAGTTATTTTAGTTGGCAATTTGGGTAATGATCCTGAAATACGTTACATGCCTAGTGGTGGTGCGGTTGCCAATATTACTATTGCGACCTCTGAATCTTGGAAAGACAAGAGTAGTGGTGAGCAGCGTGAAAAAACTGAGTGGCACCGCGTTGCTCTTTTTGGCAAGTTAGCTGAAGTTGCTGGTGAATATTTACGAAAAGGATCTCAGGTATATATTGAAGGTCAATTGCAAACTCGTAAATGGCAAGATCAAAATGGACAAGAGCGCTACACAACAGAGGTTGTGGTTCAAGGCTTTAATGGTGTAATGCAGATGCTTGGTGGTCGCCAAGGTCAAGGTGCACCTGCTGCTGGTCAGCAGCAAGGTAATTGGGGGCAACCTCAACAGCCTGCAGCTCAGCAACAGAACTTTGCACCAGAGCCGCAAGCCAAACAGCAACCGCCACAGCAACAACAACCCAAAGTACAACCACAAGCGCCTCAACAAGCTCAACAGCAATACAATGAGCCACCTATGGATTTTGATGATGACATTCCATTCTAGGCTGAAAGTTCAGTTATATTAAAAAGCTTAAATCAATCTTTGAAGCCCTCTAACATTGAGGGCTTTTGTTTGGATTTTTTATATTGATTGCACGCTTTATCATAGAAACAGAGTGTTGGCTCACTAAGATGGATTTAGGATATTTAAAATAACGTTCAAACGACTACTATTAGATCAATTAAAATATTTACAGGTACTTAATAGAATGAGAGCTACCCCAAGTTTGCGATTAAGTACTCGTTTGGTCTCTTTTGTCACTTTAACTGTCGTCGCTGCTACTTTTATCCTTTTTGTTGGTGGAGTAATCAGTTTTAAGCAGCTAGGTAACAATTACCTAAATCATTACCTCAAAAATATTGCAGAGGTAATTGATGAGGAGCTACAAAACTCTAGTTCGACAAAAGGTAAAGATAGTTGGTTACCAAAGCTATTAAAAGCGAGCAATGTTGTAGAGGCATCAATAGCTAAAGATCAACAGATCCTATATTCATTTAAAGAGGACGGTTCGTACGATAATACGATACTCTTCAGACAAACTTATCCTTTCAAAATTCATAAAGGCTACTCAGTTACCATTGCAGCCATTGCACCTTATACATCGGTGACTTACTCCATTGGACCTCTTTTTTCTATCACCATTGCTATCAGTATTATTATTTTAGGGCTGATGTGGGGAGTTAATTGGCTTCGAAAGCAATTGATAGGCTCAGAGCTTCTTGAAGAGAGAGGCAGAATGATTCTTGCTGGAAAAGTGGATGATTTTTCGATTGGTGTGGAGCAAGAGTGGCCAGCAACGGCAAGTTTGGCGCTAGATAAGTTGATATCTGAATTGAAAGATGCCAGACAAGAGAGGAGCCGATTCGATACATTTATTCGCACTCAAACCTTCTTAGATCAACTTACAGGCTCTGCAAATAGAGTGTTATTTGATAGTAAATTAGAATCAACGCTTCAAGAGCCAGACAGTCAAGGTGCGGTATTGATTTTTCGTCTCAGTAACTGGGAGGAGTATAGCGATGAAGTGGGTAAACATGAAGGAGATGAACTGATCGTTGAATTTGGCGGTGTGTTATCAAATCTCATGCAAAAATTCCCTGATGCCGTGTTATCAAGATATTACAAATCTGATTTTGCAATTTTGGTACCACAACAACGAGTTAAGGAAGTGAAAGAGTTTGCAAATCAATGTGTGAATAATTTAGAGAGAATAACCCCGCCCGGTTTTTTTAATAAAAGTGATTGGTTTCATATTGGTATTACGATGTTTAATAATGGCGAAGAGCGAAGTAAGATCATAGAAGAACTTGAAATATCAGTGAAAAGCTCGAAGCTTCAATTAAGTAATTGCTGGACCCTGTATAAAAAAAGTAATAAAGAAGAAACAAGAGGAAGTGTACGGTGGAGAACATTACTTGATTCAACTCTTGAGAATGGAACGCTATTTTTTCAGCGTCAATCAGTTTATGAAATTGAGGGTAAGAGTAGAAAAAAAGTACACGATGAGTTACTTGCATGTATTTACGATGAAAGTGGAGCAGAGATCAAAGCGGCTCGTTTTATACCCGCGGTTGCCCAGATTGGTTATCAAGTAAGAATAGACAAAACGGTGGTGCTAAAGGCGTTATCGATAATTAAAAACAGTAAAAATGATGAAAAGATCTCGATTAACATACATGCTGTTTCGTTGGGTAATAGAGCGTTTTCTCAGTGGTTAAGTTATGAATTGCTACAATTACCAAGAGAGTGTTTGCGTTACTTGTCATTTGAGTTTGTTGAAGGACAGTTGCTGGCTAATTACGATGCTGCGAGGGTGGTGATTAATAAAATATTAGGTTTTGGTTGTGAGATCATTGTTGATCAGGTTGGAAGAACGATCGTGAGCACTCACTACATTAAAGATATAAAAGTTAAGTATCTAAAATTACATAGGAATTTAATCACCGATATAGATCGCCGTCAAGAGAATCAACTGTTTGTTAGAAGCCTGATTGGTTCCTGCGCCGATACTAAAACTAAGGTATTAGCTGTGGGGGTTGAAAATATGGACGAGCTGGAAATTTTGCAGCAACTCGGTGTTTCTGGGGCACAAGGAGAATTGTTTCAAATTGAAGAGCAACCTAAAGAGCGTTTTATGAAGTTTAGATTGCCAAAGAGACGAAGCCGATGGGGATAAGATAGTTTATAATATTTAATACAAGTCCAATATTACTTTTAATACGCAACCTATAGTAATATATCTATAAATATAAATACTGTGTTAAAACAGTCATCTGTATCGATTATGGGTTGTGGTTTTTTTATGCTTTGGATCAATGACTATTTATGAGTATTTCATCTTTTTTTAGTAAATTTGGCTTATCTAACCAGGTGCAGAGCCGAGTATCGATAGTTATACTGCCTGATGGTATTTATGCTGCGGCCAGTAATATTAGTAATCAATTTGAACAGTGCTATTTTGTCCCACTTACGGACCCTAGTCAGTGGATGAACTCGCTCGTCTCATTAATCCATAAAAATAATCTTGGTGATCGACAAGCCAATGTTATTTTAGGCTCTCACCTTTACCAAGCGTTTCAGATCGAAACGCCTGATATCCCAAGCAATGAATACCAAGGTGCTCTCCCTTTTTTAGTCAAGGATTTGGTGACAGAGCGTCTTGGCGATATTGTGGCAGATGGCATTCCGTTATCAGCATTAGGTAAATTGCAGACCTATGTAACTAAAAGGCAAGTAATTGAATCAATTAGTTCTATTTGCCAAGATAATAAGATTTCGTTATCGCGTGTTATTCCTGAAGATATTGCTTGGGGCACAGTGAATAAAGAGTCTGATGGTTATATGCTTTTGTATCGCGACATTAAATCGGACTTTAAATTATCTGCTTATAAAGATAGCACTATCTGTTTTAATCGTTCCTTAAGAGGGGTGAATCCACCTCTAACTGGAAGTAACTTAAACAGTTTACAGTTAGACTCTTTAGCTCTTGAATTGCAGCGTTCGTTGGACTATTTAACATCCCAGCTGCAAAGTGTTGCTATTAATCATCTCTACTTTATGTGTGATGATGAAGATCCATTACAGTTAACGCAAGAGTTACAGTCAAGATTGGGAGTGAGTGTTAAACCGTTGCCTTTAGAAGAAGCCACATTAAACAGTTGTGGTGATACTCTAGCATGGTCTGGTTTACAGGTGGCTTCTGAAGGCATCAACTTATACCCTGAACATTTGAAGCCTAAAAAAGACTATTTTACGTTTAAAAATGTAGTGATTAGTTGGCTTACTGTCTGTTTTGTTATGGCAATGATTTCTGTTTCAATATTTTTCAAACACTCTGGTGCCGCTAGTGAGTTAGAACGAGTGTCGCTGGAAAGTCAGCAACAAATGCTACAATTAAAAGATTTGAATAATCAACTCTCCTTACATAAGCCCTCGGCATCCAAAATTGCAGCTGTTGAACGGTTAAAAAAAGACATTGCAGCAAAAGAAGCCTCTTTCAGAGCAATAAATCAGTTAGATAATAGCTCTCAAATCGGCTTTTCTGGTGTGATGAAAAGTTTGACGACCATTGGTAAAAATGACATATCTCTTTCAAAAATACAGATTCAAGGTGACAATATGTATTTTTCTGGGCTTGCTCGCAATGCAACCGTGGTACCTCGATGGATTCAAGCCTTTAAATCTGAGATGCATTTGGTCGGAAGAACGTTTGGTAAACTTTCTATTCAACATGATAAATATGACCGTGTAACCTTCACATTAACGACTAAAGAGGGAGGAGATAAATGAGCAGTGCGTGGTACGGTATAGTGGATAGATTTAGTCAGTTAAATCGAAGAGAAAAGATTTTATTGCTTGCCGTTGGTTGGGTCTTAGCACTATTTATTACAATCACCTTTATTATTGAACCTCAGTTAACATCATTAAATAATGTTAAAAAACAGCTACTCAATGAGAGTCAGGTACTGATTAGCAACAAGCAACAGATTGAGTTAGTCGCATTGAAATTACAGCAAGATCCTAATAAATCAGTAGATAAAGAGTACCAAGATCTTACTATTAGAAGTCAAAAACTTTCACTTGAGTTATCTGAAATTGTTGCAAGTCTTGTCTCTCCAAGCCAGATGGCTATTTTATTGGAAACGGTCTTACAGGGAGCGAAAAATTTACAGTTAATCTCTTTAGACTCTTTACCTTCGGAACAATTGATTGACGGCGGAAATAATGCTGGATATTTTGTTCATCCGGTTAAGATCGTTTTGAAAGGTAAGTTTTTTGCTATTGATGCTTATTTATCTCAATTAGAGTCACTGCCTGTGAAATATTATTGGCGCGCATTTGATTACGAAGTAACAAAGTACCCTATTGCTGAATTAACTCTTGTCGTTTATACATTAGGATCTGATGGGGACTTTATTGGTGGTTAAATATAAATGCCTATTACTTATCGCTTTTGGGCTCAGTTTTGGAGTACAGGCTGAAACTACTGCGAAAGAGCAGCATGATCCTACGGAACCTTTAGGCTGGATGACGCCAAATAAAGTCGTGACCAAAAAAGCAAAACCAAAAGAAAAAATACCGACGCTACAATTGTTAACCTGTGCAGATAGTCAGCCTTGTCGAGCCGTAATTAATAATAAGCTTGTTCGTAAGGGCGATGAGGTGTCTGGCTATCATGTCACTGCTATTGATGATACGGCCGTTATTTTAAATAAAGGTTCGAAGACGTGGACGTTAGAGCTTTTTTCATCAGATATCAAATATTAAGGTTTAAAGAAAATGCGTATATTCGTGGTAGGAATTGTGATCGTTTCATTGACAGCGTGTTCGATGGGCCATCGTGATCCTGAAGAGATCAAACAAGCCTTAGAGCAGTCAATTAATGATGCAAATAAACGTTCATTACACGATCTTCCTGCTTCTGTTCAAGCGGACTTAATGCCTTCGTTACAAGCTGAAACGAGTGAAGATCCAAAACCACTGACCCGTTTTCGCATTCAAGCTGATGGTGTTAGTGCAAAATCCTTTTTTGGTAGTTTAGTTAAAGGTACCGAGTACAGTGCGGTCATTCACCCCAAAGTGACTGGCGATATCACCCTGAATTTGAATGATGTCACGATGGATGAAGCGCTCAATACCATTCAAGATATTTATGGTTATGAAATAAATAAGCAAAACAAGATAATCCAAATATTTCCGGCTGGTTTAACCACCGTCACTTTGCCGGTGGATTATCTGCAGATTAAACGTAAAGGTCGCTCATTAACGTCGATTCGTACTGGTTCTATTACTAATAACGACAATAACTACAACAGTTCATCAGATAGCGACTCTGATAATAACAGTAACAGCTCTTCCAATAATAATTCTAGAAGCTCCAATTCAACTGATGGCGGCACGGAAATTGAAACATTGAGTGAGAGTGATTTTTGGACTCAACTTGAAAAGAACGTTGGTACAATGATCGGCTCTGGAAAAGGGCGTAATGTAGTTGTAATGCCGCAAGCCAGTGTCATCACCGTTACCGCCTACCCGGATGAGATGAGAAAAGTAAAATCATTTTTAGGGCTTTCACAGCAGCGAATGCAACGTCAAGTTGTGCTTGAAGCTAAGCTGTTAGAGGTCACGTTAAGTGATGGCTATCAGCAAGGTATTAATTGGTCAAACATCACAAGTTCAATTGGTGGTACCGCAATCGGTATCTCTCAATTATCAGCAGTGGACACTTTAACTAAAGCTCTCCCAGGAATGGACGCAATTGGAACCCTGTTAGGTGGCCAAACCAACATTACGGTGTCGGATGGTAATTTCAGCGCGGTAATGAGCTTTATGTCTACGCAAGGTGATTTAAATGTACTCTCAAGCCCGAGAATTACTGCGCTTAATAACCAAAAAGCAGTGATTAAGGTGGGAAGAGATGAGTATTATGTTACGGATGTCTCCAGCGTTACTGGCAGTAGTGATAATTCAAATGCCTCTCCTGATATTGAACTTACCCCTTTCTTTTCTGGGATCTCATTAGATGTAACGCCGCAGATAAGTGATGATGGTTATGTGTTATTACATGTTCATCCTGCAGTGATTGATGTTGAAACTGAAATTAAAGAGATTAATCTCGGCGATGTCGGTGGTATTTTACAGCTTCCTTTAGCTAAAAGCTCGATTCGAGAGTCTGACTCCATCATTCGTGCTAAAGATGGTGATGTTGTGGTGATTGGCGGCTTAATGAAATCTCAGACTATCGACCAAGTATCAAAAGTACCTCTGTTAGGTGATCTACCTTTGTTAGGACATTTATTCAGAAATGTAACTAAACTAACAGTGAAAACTGAGCTGGTTATTCTATTAAAACCAACGATTGTAGGTGTTGATACTTGGCAGCAAGAGATAGAAAAATCGCGTGATATGCTGCAAGAGTGGTTTCCAGACGAATAAAGAGTAAGTTGCTATGTATGAAGCACACTATGGTCTGAATCAACTTCCTTTTACATTGACTCCAAATACGTCACTGTTCCATGGTCTTGTACCTCACTATGAGGCCATTCAAACGATTCTTGCTGCCATTAAAATGGGGGAAGGGGTGATGAAAGTAACGGGAGAGGTGGGAACAGGAAAAACATTAGTGTGCAGAATGTTGATCAATCAATTGCCTTCAAATATTGAACTGGTTTACCTGCCTAACCCCGTGATGAGTGGTCATGAGCTCCGTCAAGCGATGGCAAAAGAGCTGTGGCTTGATACCAGTGGTAATGGTTCTGCCTTAGTGGATAGGATTCATGAAAAGCTTATCGATCTACAAACTGAAGGGAGAACCGTGGTTGTCCTTATTGATGAAGCCCAAGCGTTGAGTGATGAAACCTTAGAAACGCTTCGGTTATTTGGCAACCTCGAAACGGACTATAAAAAGTTGATGCAAATTGTTCTTTTTGGTCAGCCGGAATTAAATGAGCGCTTATCCCAGCATCATTTACGTCAGTTTAGGCAACGAATCACGTTTACTGCTGATTTGAGATCGCTATCGTTATCTGAGACTGCCGCTTATATTGATTTTCGAATTGAACAATCAGGAGGCAATACAAACTTGTTCCCTTTATCTTTTAAAAAATCAATTTGGCATGCCAGTAGTGGAATACCAAGAGTCATTAATAAAATATGCCATAAAGCACTACTATTAAGCTTTACTCAGCAGCGAACGGTATTAACACGTGATGACCTTTATCATGCCATTGTTGATACGTCAGATACCCTTAAACCAAAATACCGATTTCCATTATTATGGGGATGGAGCTAAAAATGAGTGCAATTAATCAGGCATTATCCGATTTAGGTAAGCACAATCAAAGCAATGAGAATAAACCACCTTTAATAAAGGCTGAGATTAAAGAGGTTCGTCGAACTGGCAGAGTCCGAGTGCTGTTTAGTGCGGTAACGCTATCATTGCTAATTGGTGGCTGGGCGGTAAGCAGCACTCTCAATCAAGTGGATGAAAAACCGCTCACTCAAGTCATTTCTGATGACGATATTGAAACAATGTCGTTTGCGTCGATTGACAGTATTGATGCTGAGGTGAATACCATTAACTCACCAACACATAGACAGGTTAGCTTCGAAGTTGAGATCTATGACAAACCTGAGTTGGGCATCAATAAGCAGAGCCTAGAAGAACAAAAATCCGTGAGCGAACACACTGTCGCGATAAGTGAACCTAAAAAAATTGCCGCACCCATTTTGGTTGCTACTGTTGAAAAAAGCAGTAAACCTAAGCTTTCTCCAGTAATAACGAAAAAAAGCATGAGCGTACAACAAGTCAAGTTAATGCCTTCAGAGCTGGCGACTAAAGCGATCAGTCGAGCTGAAAAAGCACTTGAAGCGAATGATTCTGTTACGGCGATAAACGCTTATAGTGCAGCACTTCGTTATGTACCAAGTGATGAAGTCTCTCGAATGAAAATATCGGCACTGCTGTATGGAAAAAATCAGCTCCAAGAAGCCGTTAAAGTGCTTCAAAAAGGAATAAAAAGAGATAATGACAGCGTCAAACTTCGTTACGCTTTAGCTCAGTTATTAGTCAAAGAGAAACAACCACAAGCAGCGCTTTCGGTTCTTGAATATATTCCACTTGATGCCACCACTGAATATATCGCGTTGCGAGGGGCGATAGCTCAACAGATTAATTACAATGATTTGGCCATTGAAAGTTATAGAATCTTAGTGAATAAGGAGCCAGAAAATGGACGCTGGTGGTTAGGGTTCGCAATATCCTTAGAGAGACAAGGAGAGTTAGACACTGCATTGAACGCTTATAAAAAATCGATGTTAAATGCTGGTTTATCATCGAACTCTCAAGCATTCGCACGAGATAGACTGGCATTATTATCCACACATGAAGTATCGATTAATGAGGAAACACCATAATGCAAATCAAGCTGCGAAAAAGACTTGGTGACCTATTAGTTGAAGAGGGCATTGTTTCTGAAGATCAGGTGACTCAAGCGTTAGAAGCACAAAAAAGCAGTGGACGTAAACTTGGCGCAACATTAATTCAGCTCGGTTTTTTAACTGAAAAAAAAATGTTGGATTTCTTATCTCAACAGCTCTCCATCCCACTGATTGATCTTAACCGTGCTGAAGTTGATGCCGCTGTGGTACAGCTGCTACCTGAGGTACATGCTCGACGGTTGAGAGCTTTGGTCATCAGTCAGAACGGAAATACATTGCGTGTTGCCATGAGTGATCCTGCTGATCTTTCTGCTCAGGAATCTTTGTTTGGTCAACTCCAAAAGTATCAGATTGAATTAATTATTGCCTCAGAAAAACAGTTGCTTGATAGTTTCGATCGTTATTACCGCCGAACCAAACTGATAGCATCCTTTGCAGAACAGTTACAGGCAGAGCATGAAATCGACGGTGCTGATGAGTTTGATTTCTCGTTTAGCCGTGAAGAGAGCGAAGAGGTCACTGTTGTTAAACTGATTAACTCTCTTTTTGAGGATGCGGTTCAAGTTGGTGCATCCGATATACATATCGAACCAGACTCTAATGTTTTGCGTATCAGGCAGCGCGTTGATGGCATTTTATCGGAAACACTATTGAATGAAGTGAACATTGTTTCTGCTTTAGTGTTGCGCTTAAAATTAATGGCCAATCTCGATATTTCTGAAAAACGACTGCCTCAAGATGGACGTTTCAATATGAAAGTTCGTGGACAATCTGTTGATGTTCGTATGTCGACAATGCCCATTCAACATGGTGAGTCTGTTGTAATGCGTCTGCTTAACCAATCATCAGGTATTAGGCCGCTTGAAGAGTCGGGTATTCCTGCTGAAATGTTAGTGTCGTTTAGGAAACAATTACGCAGACCTCATGGCATGATTTTAGTAACAGGTCCTACAGGTTCGGGAAAAACGACCACCCTTTATGGCGCTTTAAATGAACTCAATCAGCCCGGGAAAAAGATCATTACCGCAGAAGACCCAGTGGAGTATCGTCTCCCTCGAATTAACCAAGTTCAGATAAACCCGAAAATTAACTTAGATTTTTCTACTGTACTTCGAACGTTCTTACGACAAGATCCCGATATCATCCTTATCGGTGAGATGCGAGATCAAGAAACCGTGGATATTGGCCTTAGAGCAGCATTAACGGGCCATTTAGTGCTCTCTACACTGCATACAAATGATGCAGTGGACAGTGCGATTCGAATGATCGATATGGGGGCTCCCGGTTATTTAGTAGCAAGTGCAGTCAGAGCGGTACTTGCTCAGAGACTGGTTCGTAAAGTGTGCCCTGAGTGCGCCAAAGTTGATCCACTTGATGATGCTCGTAAAGGCTGGTTAGAAATGCGTTTTCCATTGCAAGTTAATGCCATATTTAAACGAGGTACGGGTTGTCAAAATTGTAATTTAACGGGTTATCGAGGTCGAATTGGTGTCTTTGAACTATTAGAGTTCGATGAGAGCATGATGGACTCTTTAAAAAGTAACGATGCGGTTGGTTTTAATAAAAAAGCGCGTGAAAATAAAGATTATAAACCACTGCTTGTTTCTGCGATGGAGCATGCGTTAACCGGTTTGATCAGTTTAGATGAAGTAATGGCTCTTGGAGAGGCTAACTCTGCCAGTGCGATTGAACACATCATGATGTAGTTGAGAAGAAAAGATGGCCAGATTTAAATATCAAGGGCGAAATGCTAAAGGATCGATTGTTAGGGGGACGCTTGAAGCTGCGTCACAAGAGTCTGCGGCCGAAAAGTTAATCAGCGATGGTATTATTCCTACCGCTATGAATGAATATGTGGAGTCTGCCGCTTTCTCATCGATTGAACTCTCTAATCTATTTAAAACCCCAATATCATTAGATGTTCTCGTTATTTTCTGTCGTCAGATGTATAGCTTAACCAAAGCAGGGGTTCCGCTTCTTAGATCGATGAGAGGGTTATCACAAAGTACGACGAACAAAGAGTTAAAAGCCACGTTAGAAGCGGTGACTGCTGATTTGACTAATGGACGTAGCCTGTCGTCATCAATGCAACAGCACCCACTGGTTTTTGGTCCACTGTTTGTCTCTATGATTCATGTTGGTGAGAATACGGGCCGTTTGGACCTCTCCTTGAAGCAGTTGGCTGACTATTTTGAACAAGAAATGGAGACGAGAAAACGCATTAAATCGGCGATGCGCTATCCCTCTTTCGTCATCATCGCTTTAGTGATCGCGATGGTGATTTTGAATTTAGAAGTGATACCTCAATTTGCAACCATGTTTGCTCGTTTTGAGGTCGAACTGCCACTGCCCACTCGATTTTTGATTGGTATGTCGAGTTTTTTTGTTAACTATTGGCCCATGATGTTAGCGGCCGTTTTTGGTGCTGCATTTGCTTTTAAAGCTTGGGTTCGAGGTGCAAAAGGAAGAGAGACATGGGATAAAATACAGTTAAGAATTCCCATCGTTGGCGATATTACTAACCGTGCACAAATGTCACGTTTTGCTAGAACGTTTGCACTGATGTTGAAATCGGGTGTACCGTTAAACCAATCCATTACCCTTGCAGCTGAGTCTTTGGGTAATAAATATTTAGAAAATCGTTTAAATGAGATGAGGCGAGGAATTGAGGCGGGTAATAGCGTGGCAATAACCGCATCACAAACCCATATTTTTACGCCGCTGGTATTGCAAATGATATCTGTCGGTGAAGAAACTGGCCAGATAGATGATTTATTGTTTGAAGTATCAGATTTTTATGACCGAGAAGTTGATTATGATTTGAAAACCCTGACCGCTCGAATCGAACCACTATTGCTGGTGGTGGTGGCGGGCATGGTTCTGGTATTGGCCCTTGGTATATTTTTACCAATGTGGAATCTTTTGGATGTTGTAAAAGGTTAGTGGTGGTAAGTCAACGCAATAAAAGTGAAAGGAATACGTGTTAATCGTAGAGTGTATTGGTGTGATATTGCTTCAAATTTAACACTGCCCTGACGAAGAGCAGTGTTAAAGGCATAATATTATTCACATCAAAGTAGTTACCAATCTGTCGTTAATAAAGAGAGCGAAAATGAAAAAACAAGCGGGTTTTACCCTAATTGAATTAGTGGTTGTGATTGTGATTTTAGGTATTCTTGCGGTTACGGCCGCACCTAAGTTTTTAAATTTGCAAACTGATGCGCGAGTATCGGCGTTGAAAGGCCTAAAAGGAGCGATGCAGGGAGCTTCTAGCATTGTTTACGCAAAAGCAGCGATTGATGGTAAGGAAACAAGTACGACTGCTGTTGATGTTGGCGGTGTTCAAGCTAAGTTTGGTTATCCAACGGGGGCTGACGACGGTATTGGCGCGGCTATTACTGGTCTGAGTGATTGGGAAAAACTCTCAACAGCAGTGAGTGGCGCAGATATCTCATACAGTTTTGATGGTAATGCAAAAGCGGAGTGCAGTGTCTCTTATTCTGATGTTTCAACCAGTGGTGATATACCAACTATAGATATTGTTGATTCTGGATGTTAATGCTCTAATTTATTGATTTACTTAAAGTCAGTGTGATTACTGGCTTTTTTTTTGTTCAAAATTTGGAACTAGGATCTTGTATTCGTACGCTGTTTTGTTATTATCATCTTTAAAGCAAATGTATTAATTATGACATCGTTGAAATAGGTAATGATAATGAAAAAGCAAAATGGTTTTACTCTTATTGAGTTAGTAGTAGTTATTGTTATTTTAGGTATTTTGGCGGTTACCGCTGCACCGAAGTTTCTTAATCTACAAACGGATGCTCGTAAATCAGCTCTTCAAGGCCTTAAAGGCGCAATGCAAGGCGCTGGTACCATTGTATATGCTAAGTCAGCTATTGAAGGCAAAGAAACTGATGAAACAGAAACTGTGGCAGATATTACTGTTGCTTATGGGTACCCGACAGCAGATGAAGCTGGTATTGGTGCGGCAGTTCCTGGTTTGTACAGTGATTGGGATGAAATCAGTGGTGCAGCAGGCTATTACACTTTTAAAGATGCGGATGAGAAAGAATGTTCTGTTAGATACGAAAAAGCAACATCCGGAAACGTTCCATCAATCACCGTTGATGATGATAAGTGCTAAACTAATTTAAATATACTCGAAGGTTTGCTTTTTAGCGGGCCTTTTTTATGTCTGCAATATAATTTAGATTATGCATCTCATTTAATATTTAAGCTCTGATTAAATAAGTCGATATATACTTATTGATAGATCGAATAATATGATGAGTGTGGTATGAACGGTTTTAAGGGTTTTACTCTGATTGAGCTGGTGGTGGTGATTGTTATTTTAGGTATTTTGGCGGCGACGGCAGCGCCTAAATTTTTGGATTTGCAATCTGATGCACGAAATGCGGCGTTACAAGGTTTACAAGGTTCGTTAAACAGCGCCACAATCATTGTTTACGCTAAAGCTGCCATTGAGAGAATTGAGACTCAAGCAGGGGGAACGGGCATCGATGTCAATGGCATAACCACCAACTTTGGTTATCCTACCGCCAATGATGACGGGATTGGTGAGATGATTATCGGTATCAGTGATTGGACGGTCGTTGTAGACTCAGGTAATAGCATCTATTATATAGTGACTAAAGATAGTGAATTAGACACCGTTGCAAAAATTATCGCCACT
This sequence comes from Aliivibrio sp., assembly GCA_016764915.1. Lineage (GTDB taxonomy): Bacteria > Pseudomonadota > Gammaproteobacteria > Enterobacterales > Vibrionaceae > Aliivibrio_A. The sequence goes on from JAESQY010000076.1 coordinate 17,410, forward strand.
AACTGTTATGTTTCCTATAAAAATGCATTAATTGCAGTGGGTACTCCAGAGGTAACATTAATTAACAGTGGCCTTAAGTGTTGAGTATGGCTATTTGTGGCAGTTCTCACTAAAAAAGTGATAAATTTATTGATTTAGTTCAGGATTGCACGTTAAGCCCTTGCTGTAATGGCTTGGCATTGGTACATTTAGCAGAGTATTGATATTAACCCGCTTTTAGGATTTACGAAGACTATGTTTAAAAAACTTCGTGGCATGTTTTCAAATGATCTTTCCATTGATCTAGGTACAGCCAACACACTGATTTATGTAAAAGGAAAAGGTATTGTTCTTGATGAGCCATCTGTAGTAGCCATTCGACAGGATCGTTCAGGTTCTACTAAGAGTGTTGCTGCTGTTGGGCAGGAAGCTAAGCGGATGCTAGGTCGAACACCTGGAAATATTTCTGCGATTCGTCCGATGAAAGATGGTGTTATTGCTGATTTTTATGTGACTGAAAAAATGCTTCAGCACTTTATTAAACAGGTACACGACAACAGTTTCTTACGACCGAGCCCTCGAGTTTTGGTCTGCGTACCTTGTGGTTCTACCCAAGTTGAACGCCGTGCAATTCGAGAGTCTGCTCAAGGCGCTGGGGCTCGTGAAGTTCACCTGATCGATGAGCCAATGGCTGCTGCTATCGGTGCGGGCCTTCCTGTCTCTGAGGCGACGGGTTCTATGGTGGTTGATATCGGTGGTGGTACAACAGAAGTTGCCGTTATTTCATTGAATGGTGTTGTTTACTCTTCATCAGTAAGAATTGGCGGAGATCGTTTTGATGAAGCTATCATTAATTACGTTCGACGTAACTATGGTAGCCTGATCGGTGAGGCCACAGCTGAGCGTATTAAACACGAAATTGGCTCTGCTTATCCTGGTGATGAAGTGGGTGAAATTGAAGTGCGTGGCCGTAATCTTGCTGAAGGTGTACCACGAAGCTTTACTCTAAATTCAAATGAAATTCTTGAAGCGTTACAAGAGCCTTTAACTGGGATTGTATCTGCCGTTATGGTTGCTCTTGAACAGTGTCCACCGGAATTAGCTTCTGATATTTCAGAGCACGGAATGGTATTAACCGGTGGCGGTGCATTACTTCGAGATCTTGACCGTTTATTGACTGAAGAGACTGGTATTCCAGTTGTAGTTGCAGAAGATCCACTTACCTGTGTTGCTCGTGGAGGCGGTAAAGCGCTTGAAATGATCGATATGCACGGTGGTGATCTCTTTAGTGACGAGTAAGTCTAAAACTTACAAATTAGGTTATATGCAATGAAGCCTATTTTTAGTAGGGGTCCCTCCTTACAATTGCGCTTGTTTATTGCGGTAATTATATCGGCCAGCTTAATGTTGGCCGATAGTCGTTTAAATACATTTTCAGATATTCGATATTTTCTCAATAGTTTGGTCGCACCACTTCAATACACTGCTAATTTGCCGCGCACCATGTTTGATGGAATGTATGAACGTTTTAGTAACCGACAGCAGTTAATGACTCGCAACTTCAATATGCAACGTGAAATGTTGGTATTAAAAAGTGATCTTATTTTAATGAAACAGCTGCAGCAAGAGAATCGACGTCTGCGGGATCTACTCGGCTCTCCATTTATTCGAGATGAGCGAAAAATGGTAACAGAGGTGATGGCGGTTGATTCTGACCCATATAAACATCAAGTGATGATTGATAAAGGATTAATTGATGGGGTTTATTTAGGACAGCCTGTTATTAATGATAAAGGCATTGTTGGTCAGATTATTTATGTTGGGGCTCATAATAGTCGGGTATTATTGTTGGTTGATGCTAACAATGCGATCCCTGTTCAAGTGGTAAGAAATGACATCAGAGTCATCGCTTCAGGCAGTGGCCAGATGAAAGAGTTGCAACTGGAGTATATTCCAACCAGCACAGACATTCGAATAGGGGATATGTTAGTCAGCTCTGGTTTAGGTGGCAGATACCCAGAAGGGTATCCAGTGAGTTACGTTACTAATGTTGAACTCGATAACAAACGTCCTTTTGCCAAGGTGACTTCTGAACCTGCCGTGGAATTTGATCGTCTACGTTACCTTCTTCTTGTTTGGCCAACAGAACCGGAAGTTGATATGGCACTACCAGCATTAAAAGATATGACGGCTCCAGATGTGGCAACAGAGGTAAATAATAATGGCTAACTATCAAACTAAAGGCCGATTAGTTATTTGGACCTCATTTTTAATTGCGCTGATATTTCAGGTGGCTCCTTGGCCTGGAACGCTCGAAGTATTACGCCCTGCATGGGTGCTTTTAGTCGTGTTTTATTGGGTGCTAGCACTGCCACACCGAGTGAATGTTGGTACGGCGATGGTTATTGGACTATTGTGGGATCTCCTTTTAGGATCAACGCTTGGTGTACGCGGAATGATGATCGCGATTGTGGTTTACATCGTTGCCTTAAACTTCCAAGTTCTGCGTAATATGGCCTTATGGCAACAAGGTGTATTATTAGGCTTACTGACAATGGTTGCTAAATTGTTAGAGTTTTTTGGAGAGTACTTGATCAGTGATGTGGTGTTTAATCCCCATTATCTGTGGTCAGGCATTATTAACGCCATCTTATGGCCTTGGATGTTTTTATTAATGCGTCGAATTCGTCGTCATTGGTTAATTCGATAATAGGTAACGCATGGAAAACTTGGATCTTTACCTCGCTTCAGGTTCACCTCGAAGAAAAGAACTTCTACAACAGCTGGATTATCAGTTTGAAGTGATTCGTGTCGATGTCGAAGAGCAACAACAGCAAGGTGAAACTTCAACCGATTATGTTCGACGCTTAGCTCAAGATAAAGCGCAAGCAGGCGTTAAATCGATTCAAACGTCAACTCCTGTATTGGGTGCAGACACTATTGTTGTTGTGGATAATCGAGTATTAGAAAAACCTCAAGGCATTGATCACGCAAAAGAGATGTTAATACTACTCTCTGGAAGAGAGCATCAGGTTATGACGGCCGTTTGTATTGCCGATAAGAATCATTATCGCACTATATTGGTGACCACTTCAGTTTGGTTTAAGCACTTATCAGAACAAGAAATCTTAAACTATTGGCACAGTGGAGAGCCCTGTGACAAAGCTGGCGGATACGGTATCCAAGGAGTTGGCGGTAAGTTTGTCACTCGTATTGAAGGAAGTTATCACGCAGTCGTTGGGTTGCCTTTAATGGAGACCGAGCAGCTTTTGAAAGAATTTAAAAATATTTAGGAAGGTTCACTATGAGTACTGAGTTATTAATCAATGTGACGCCGAGTGAAACGCGAGTCGCTATGATTGAAAGTGGTGTACTGCAAGAGATTCACGTGGAGAGAGAGTCAAAACGAGGAATTGTAGGTATATTTACAAAGGCAAAGTCAGCCGAGTGTTACCTGGAATGCAAGCCGCTTTTATCGATATTGGCTTGGATAAAGCGGCTTTTCTTCATGCTTCAGATATTGTCCCACATACAGAGTGCGTTGCTGAAAATGAAAAACGCCAATTTCAAGTTAGAGATATCTCCGAATTAGTCCGCCAGGGACAAGATATTGTTGTGCAAGTTGTCAAAGATCCACTAGGCACCAAAGGTGCTCGCTTAACAACGGATATTACTCTGCCTTCTCGGTATTTAGTCTTCATGCCAGGGGCCAGTCATGTTGGTGTATCTCAACGGATTGATAGTGAAAAAGAGAGAAATCGATTAAAAAAGACAGTGTCATCATACTGCGATGAGACGGGTGGCTTTATTATCAGAACTGCCGCTGAAAGTGCTTCAGAATCTGAGATGTCTCAAGATGCACAATTCTTAAAAAGGTTGTGGCAGAAGATCATCGAGCGTAGAAAAAAGTATAAAACGAAATCGATGCTTTATGGTGAACTAGGATTAGATCAGCGTATTTTGCGTGATTTTGTTGGAACAGAACTGGACCGTATTGTTGTCGACTCTAAGAAGGCCTTTGAAAAATTGTCTGAATTTACGACTGAGTTTGTTCCTGAATTAACAGAGAAGCTACAGTACTACTCTGGCGATAAGCCTATTTTTGATATGTACGAAACCGAAAATGAGATTCAACGAGCTTTGGACCGAAAAGTTGAGTTAAAATCAGGTGGTTATTTAATTATTGATCAGACTGAAGCCATGACCACCGTCGATATAAATACTGGCGCATTTGTCGGACGCAGAAACCTTGAAGAGACTATATTTAATACTAATATAGAAGCAACTCAAGCGATAGCTAGACAGTTAAGACTTCGGAACTTGGGGGGTATTATCATCATTGATTTTATTGATATGATTTCAGATGAGCACAGAAGTCGTGTATTGAACTCACTGGAACTTGCTTTAAGCGACGACCGAGTAAAAACCAATATTAATGGTTTCTCGCAGTTGGGTTTGGTTGAAATGACCCGTAAAAGAACTCGTGAGAGTATTGAGCATGTTTTGTGTTCTCAATGCCCTACTTGTGAAGGACGTGGAGCGGTTAAAACCATCGAAAGTGTCTGCTATGAAGTGTTAAGGGAGATCACCCGAGTTAACCGAGCTTATGAAGCGGATAAATTTATCGTTTATGCAGCAACATCTGTGGTTGATGCTTTAGAGGGGGATGAGTCCCATGCTCTAGCTGAATTAGAAGTATTTATTGGCAAGCAAGTTAAAGTTCAAGCTGAGCCTCTTTATATACAAGAACAATTTGATGTAGTAATGATGTAAGAGAGAACAATAAGTGCTTTCACCAACGATCCGTATAGAACGCTTTTTAATGTGGTTACTGCTCATTGTTTTTGTAGTGGCCGCATTATCAATTACTGGATTAAGGGTTGTGCTACCAAAGCTCAACCAATATCAGGTTGAAATTCAGACATGGATTTCAGAGCGGACCGGATTTGAGGTGACCATTGACTCTGTTCAGGGGCGTTGGCGTAATACCAATCCCTCTCTAAATTTATCGGGTCTGAAAGTGAGCGCTCCCGGCGCTGATACTGTTTTATTCGATATCGATAATATTGAAATACAAGTCAATATCCTCTCTTCACTGTTGATTGGTAAACCTCAACTTGCAGATTTACGGTTATCGGGTGTAAAAGCAGATTTAACTCAGTTACCAGGTAGCAGTGAAGAACAAAATGCGGAAAGTGGACATTCACTGTTTGACAATATTGAGCAGGTATTTTTAGTTCAACTCGCTCATTTCTCCCTATCTGACTCACAAGTTACTTTTACCGCTTTAAATGGAGAAAGCAGAGTATTAGATATCGCTTCCCTAAAATGGAAAAATGCAGATAGAACCCATTTGGTTGAAGCGACGTTAAGTATTGCAAACAGTGAGCTGAATCAGTTAAAAGTGATAGCTAATTTCACTGAAAACGGATCAATTGAGACTCTAAATGGTGATTTTTATCTGCAAGCAGATGATATTCAAGTTACTCCATGGCTTAACCAATACCTACAAGATGAAACGGGCATAACAACAGGGGATCTATCTGTTGAAGCTTGGGGCCGTTTAAAAAACGGTCAACCCATTGATGCTTTAGTGCAGTTATCCCCTTCCCAGATTAGATGGATTGATGATAAAGAGAAACACACATTAACGATTCATAATGGTTTGTTACAGTTGTTCCCAAAAGATAATGGTTGGGAAGTGTACGCATCAACACTGAGTATTGATACCGACGATAAGCAATGGCCAGAGTTGTCAGCTGCTTTTTCTTGGTCTAATAACCAGTGGTTGCTTAACATTAGTGAACTGTCTCTCAATACGATTAAACCTATTATCGCACTGATCCCAGAATCTACATCGATTGATAATTGGATAAAAAAAATCGGACCCGAAGGCCAAGTTGGAGATATCCGTATTGCGAAAAAAGAGAAGGGGCAACCTTACTTCTCAGCCTCAGTAACCCAGTTTGGTGTTCAGCAGTGGGCGTTATTACCAGAGATTCATAAGCTGGAAGTGCAACTCGCGGGTAATGCAGTGAAAGGTGAGGCAAAAATCAAATTATTGGATGATACGCTGCCTTATGGTGATGTATTCCAAGCTCCGTTAAACATTAAATATGCTGAAGTGATGGCTTATTGGATGATCAATGATGATGGTTGGCAGCTGTGGTCAGATAGAATTGATGTCACCACACCGGATCTACAAGCTATTGGTGAATTTCGATTAGATGTCCCATACGAGACGTCAGCTTTGCTATCATTTTATGGAGAGATTGATGTCTATAATGCGGGTGAAACGTGGCGATATTTGCCTACTTTGTTTCTGGGGCAATCATTAACTGATTATTTTTCGACAGCGATACAAGGAGGAAAAGCAAAAACGGCTCAATTGCTTTGGTATGGAGAATTAGGTGATTTTCCCTATACCAATAATGACGGTATTTTCCAAGTTGAAGTACCTTTAAGAGAGGCGAAATTTAGCTTTGACACTGCTTGGCCGACTATTGAAAACCTTCAACTGGATTTGACCTTTAAAAATTCATCAATGTTTTTTGATTCTCGCTCAGCAAGATTAATGGATGTACAAGCAACGAGAGTGATCGGCAAGGTTGCAGATCTTGGTGAGGACGGACATTTAATGATCACCGCCAACGCTAAATCATCCGGTGAGTCAGTTCGAAATTACATGTCAGCAAGCCCGTTGGTCGACTCTGTAGGAGCAGCATTAACCACTTTTCAAGTAGAGGGTGATATTACTACGGAATTTCAATTAGACATCCCATTTGATGGTTCGATGGTTCGATCGTGGGGTTATGCGGATCTTAATAACAATCATGTCGAAATCCCTTCGCTATTGATAGACCTCTCATCAGTTAGCGGCCGAATAAACTTTAATGATGATGTTATTAATGGCCAAGGTTTGAAAGCTCAGTTCTTAAATCAACCTATAGATGTTGATTTTAATGGGGAAAACCAACCTAAAGGATATGCTGTTGATATTAATGCTTCAGGAAGATGGCAAGTTGATCCATTAAAACCCTATATTGATCATCAAGCAATGGCTCGTGTAAATGGACAGTTTGACTGGAAGACCAGTATAGATGTTCAAATGGAAGATATTGGATTTACTTATCAAATAGACCTATTAGCAAATATAGCGGATATAGAGAGTTTCCTTCCCTACCCACTAAACAAATCACTTTCTGATAAAGGCAAAGTAAAAGTCCAGACCTCTGGCAACAAACAGGCTTTATCTGCAAGAGTGATATTGCCACAAGCTAAGTATCAAGCAGAGATAAATATTAGCGCTCAAAAACCAGTGATTGAAGCAAGTAATGTGGTGATTGGAAAAGGCAGCTTCAAAGTAAGTCCTGTGGTTGGACATTATGCCTCAATGAATGCGGTTAAGTTTGATATGGACGCTTGGCTTGATCTGTTTCCCATTTTCTCAAACGCAACCAGCATAGCCAATGATACCATCAGTAAACTGCCTATTATTCCAATGCCAGAGAAAGTCACTTTAAACGTAGATGAGCTCACTTTAGCAAGTTTAGATTGGCATAATGTGAAGAGTGAGGCACGGAAAAAATCGCTAGGTTGGTATGTTGATCTTAATAGCAGAGAAGCAAAAGGAGAACTTCGATATCGTGATGGAGACCCGTTAGTGGTTCAATTAGAGAGTATGCACCTCTATATTCCCGCTTTAGATATGGAGGGGGAAGATAAGATTCATCACGCTAAAATTGAACAACCGTTGATCTCCAAACTGGACAGTCAGTTACATCAATACATACCTAACTTAGATTTTTCAGTTAAAGATGCTTGGTTACAAGGTTACAAGCTTGGGCAGATCAATCTTCAACTCAGACGTGAAGAGGATAAATTAGTTTGGCAAGAATTTTCAGTGACCAGTGGTGCTAATCTGTTTAACTTACAAGGGCAATGGACTTTAAATGAACAGGATAATATCTCTCACTCAGATTTTAGTTTAACCATGAAAGGGGAGAACAATTCTGAACTGTTAGAGCGCTTTGGTATAAGTTCAGGCATTCAAAAAGCCCCATTTTCAGTGACCGCAAATTTAGACTGGGACGGCGCTCTTTGGTCTATGAGAGTCAATACTTTAGACGGCGATGTTAAAACTAAATTTGGTAATGGCACCATCACTGATGTTAAAGGAGCTGCACGGCTATTGGGTTTGTTTAGTCTCGATTCTATTATTCGAAAAATGAAATTGGACTTCACCGATGTATTCGACGAAGGAATGGCGTTTAACTCGATTACTGGTAGCGGCAAAATGAAAGGTGGCGTTTTTGTTAGTAATAACTTAACAATGGATGCGGTTGCAGGTGAGATGATCATCAAAGGTAAAGCGGACATGAACACCCGATTAGTTGATGCTGAAGTTAAATTTACACCCGATCTTACATCGGGTATCCCTATTATCACCGCTTTTGCTGTAACCCCAGTGACTGCGTTGTATGTGTTAGCGGTAACAACCGCGTTATCCCCCGTTATTGATGTCATCACTCAAGTACAATATGAAGTGAAAGGTCCGTTAGATTCGCCGACAGTAAAAGAGTTATCAAGAAGCAAGGGTGAGTACACCTTGTCTGAAGTTGAGCTAAATACAGATAAGTAATGTACGATAAGCAATATGGACGAAATGAGTTAATAGGGATGTGAATAATGGCAACAGTTGGTGTGGTTCAAATGTGTTCAGGGGCTGATCCTGAACAAAACTTGCAACAACTAAGGCGCAGTTTAAATGGCCTCCACCTACAAGGTGCAGAACTGGTCGTGACTCCTGAAAATGCGATTGTATTTGGAACTGCAAAGGATTACGAACTTTATGCTGAGCCACTAAACAGCGGACCTATTCAGTCTGAGCTTAAAGAGATGGCGAATCACTTTAAGCTTTGGTTAGTTGTCGGCTCAGTGCCTATTCGTAAATCAAATGGAGAAATAGCAACGACCTGTTTGGTTATCGATGATAAAGGTGAGATAAGAGCCTCTTACGAAAAGCTTCATATGTTTGATGTTGAGGTAGAAGATAAGCATCACAGCTACCGTGAGTCTGACATATTTGAAGCGGGAGAGGCAATTAAGCTTATTGATACTCCTCTTGGGAAAGTTGGGCTATCGATCTGTTATGACGTTAGGTTCCCTCAACTGTATAGTGAGTTAAGGCGACAAGGGGCTGATATTATTGTTGTACCCGCTGCTTTTACTAAAGTGACTGGCAGAGCCCATTGGGAAGTGTTGTTACGAGCGAGAGCCATTGAAACTCAGTGCTGGGTTATTGCCGCGGCTCAGTGGGGAGAGCATAATTCTGAACGTGAAACGTGGGGGCACTCAATGATTATTGACCCATGGGGAAATATAGACATAGAACAAAAAGAGGGGACTGGCGTTCTGGTTTCAGATATCGATATTAAGATGAGTAACAGCATTAGACAAAAGATGCCAATTACTGAACACGTCCGCTTTGAAACTAATATTAAGTTAATCAAAAAAAATTAAGAGAATCTCAATGAGTTCACACAATGTAGAGCAAACGTTATTAGAACAATCAGGACTGGGCCAAGAAGAGCTAAAGCAAACGTTAAGTATTATTGCTTCTCGTCAAATTGATTATGCCGATATTTTCTTTCAATCTTGTTGGCATGAATCGTTAGTGCTTGAAGAGAGTATCATTAAAGATGGCTCCTTTAATATTGATAGAGGGGTTGGTGTCAGAGCGGTTGCGGGTGAAAAGACAGGTTTTGCTTACTCGGATCAGATCAACTTAGCATCACTGCAACAGAGTGCTAAAGCGGCACGTGGTATCGTGCGTCAAGGTGCAGATGGGAAAGTAAAAACGTTTGTACCTTCAACACCAAGTGGCATTTATGCGCCAATGGATCCATTAAAGAGTTTGGACAAACAAGCGAAAATAGCTCTGCTTGAAGAGATTGATCGCTATATCAGAACCAAAGAGCCTTTAATTCAAGAGGTCTCTGTCAGTATCAATGGCGTGTATGAAGAGATACTGGTTGCGGCAACTGATGGTACTTTTGCTTCTGATGTTAGGCCTCTTGTTCGTTTATCGATCAGTGTATTAGTGAAAAAAGGTGATAAGCGTGAACGAGGTAGCGCTGGTGGTGGTGGACGTTATGGTTATGACCAGTTCCTTAAAATGGAGGGGGATAAAACCGTTGCGTTAAATTTTGCGGATGAAGCGATACGTCAAGCATTGGTCAATTTAGAAGCCGATGCAGCTCCTGCTGGAACGATGGCTGTGGTGCTGGGTTCTGGTTGGCCTGGTGTTTTATTGCATGAAGCGGTTGGCCATGGCCTTGAAGGTGACTTTAATCGTAAAGAGTCTTCGGTATTTTCAGGAAAAATTGGACAGAAAGTCACCTCTTCATTGTGTACTATCGTGGATGATGGCACGCTTAAGAATCGCCGAGGTTCACTGAATGTTGATGATGAAGGTACGTTACCTCAATATAATACATTGATTGAAAATGGTGTGTTGAAAGGGTATATGCAAGATAAACTCAATGCACGCTTAATGGGCGTTGATCCAACGGGCAATGGACGTCGAGAATCCTACGCTCACCTTCCTATGCCGCGTATGACTAATACGTATATGTTGGCTGGTGAGCATACGCCAGAAGAGATCATCTCAAGTGTTAAAAAAGGTATCTACGCCCCCAACTTTGGTGGTGGGCAAGTGGACATTACATCAGGAAAATTTGTATTCTCAGCTTCCGAAGCGTATTTGATTGAGAACGGCAAGATCACTCGACCGATTAAAGGCGCCACATTGGTCGGTTCAGGGATAGAAGCGATGCAGCAAGTATCTATGGTGGGTAATGATTTATCATTGGACCGAGGTGTTGGTGTGTGCGGTAAAGCTGGCCAGAGTGTACCTGTTGGTGTTGGGCAGCCAACATTAAAGTTAGATGCGTTAACGGTAGGTGGTACCGAGTAGCTGATATTTGGTAGGTAGCACGATAAAAAAAGAGCGAAGAATCGCTCTTTTTTTACATTTGTGACCCATCCTAAATAAGGTGGACTACTTAGCTGACAGCTCTTTTAAAACCTGAAATATTTCACGGTATGATTTTAGCGGCTTATTTTGTTTTTTCTCTTTTGCTGCTTGACGGGCAAGCTGTCTGAAGCGTTGACGATCTGCGTTCGGGTGCAGATTCATGACCACTTCAATTGCCGAGTCACCTTCCGCTACTATTCTGTCTCTCATTGCTTCCATTTTATGCAGCTGAACCGTTGCTTGGGAGTGCTTGTTGTGATATTTATCCAACGCGGCTTGAATCGGCTCTGGGTCTAGAGAGCGCATTAATTTTCCAATACGCTGCAGTTGGCGACGTTTGGCTTCATTTTTAAAACGTTGTGCATCAACTACGGCATCAAAAAGAGTTTCAGGTAGCTGAAAAGTCGCTAAAGTATTCGGATTAAGGGCAACTAGCTGCTCACCTAGCTTCTGTAAATCGGTCATGTCATGCTTCATCTCGGTTTTACTCACCCAGATGATCTCTTCTTCTTCATCCCAAGGTGCTTTTTGGTTTTTACGGCTCATAGTTGCTCTTCTCGTAACAGTTTATTACCCATAAAAGGGTCTATGGCACTATTTTAGCAAGTTTCATGACTAAATGGGCGCTATTTCGTCAAATAGGGTGTTATCCTTATTGTATCTGAAATAATTTAAGTGGTTTTATGAACGTAATCGAGCAAGTAACTCGTCAACGAGCTGAATTAGAAACAGCAGTAGCAAAAGCATTAGAGATGGCTGGCGCTAAGTCAGATGCTGCTGAAGTCGCTATTACAAAAACAACAGGCATCAGTGTATCAACACATGAATGTGAAGTAGAGAATGTTGAATTTAATAGTGATGGAGCGTTAGGAATTACCGTTTATTGCAATCAAAGAAAAGGAAGCGCTTCAACTTCTGATTTAAGTGATGAAGCAATCAAACAAACCGTCAATGCTGCATTAGATATCGCTCAATATACGTCACAAGACCCGTTTTCAGGTCCTGCACCTAAAGAACTGATGGCTTATGAGTTTCCAGATTTAGACCTATTTCACCCTGATGAGCCAGAGCCTGACTACGCAGCAAAAATTGCCATAGAGGCCGAACAGGCAGCACTGTCATTTAGTGATAAAATTAAACAGAGTGATGGTGCCAGTTACGACAGTCATTATGGTGTCAAGGTCTACGGTAACAGTCATGGTATGTTAGGCAGTTTTGCTTCAAGCCGACATAGTGTAAGTTGTTGTGTTATTGCGGCTGACAAAAATGGCAATATGGAACGAGATTACAGCTATTCCGTTGCTCGCCATCGTGATGATCTATGGAAACCTGAAGTGGTAGGCATTGACGCTGCCAAAAGAACCATCAGCCGTTTAGATGCAAAAAAACTCAGCACGATGGAAGTCCCTGTGATGTTTTCTGCCGATGTTGCTACCGGGTTATTGGGCCATCTAGTGATGGGGATCAGTGGTGCTAATCTATACCGTAAATCGACTTTTTTACTGGATAAACTGAATGAGAAAATATTTCCTGATTGGTTTAACGTAAGTGAGCGCCCGCACATACTCAAAAGCTTAGCCAGCAGCCCATTTGATAGCGAAGGATTAATAACCCAAGATAGAGAGGTCATTACTGATGGTGTATTGGCAACTTATCTGATGACCAGTTATGCGGCGCGTAAACTAAACATGCAGCCAACTGGGCACGCTGGTGGTATCCATAACTGGTTTGTGAAATCAACCGGGCAGAACTTCGAACAGATGTTGAAACTGATGGACAAAGGCCTATTAGTGACTGAACTCATGGGGCAAGGGGTAAATACGGTCACGGGTGATTACTCTCGTGGTGCTGCTGGTTTTTGGGTTGAAAATGGTGAAATTCAATATCCAGTTACCGAGATAACCATTGCTGGAAATCTGAGTAATATGTTTAATCAAATCGTGGCTGTCGGCTCTGATGTTGAGACACGTTCACAAATTAAAACTGGCTCTATTTTGATAGAGAAAATGAAAATTGCTGGTGAATAGATATTTCTCGTTAATTGACAATGAATAATAAAAAACCGAAGCATTGAAGTGCTTCGGTTTTTTATCGGGAGTTATAACGCGTTTAGCTTTTACATCACTGTGTTTAGCTTGTTACATAAATATAGTGGCGAGACCTAAGAAGACAAAAAGGCCAAGTACATCGGTGATCGTAGTTAATGCCATTCCTCCCGCAAGCGCGGGGTCAATTTTTAATTTCTTTAACATTAAAGGGATACTTACCCCTGCAATACCGGCTACGGTAAGGTTCGCCATCATTGCGGCAGCAATGATCAAACCTAAAGTGACATCTCCTTTCCATATCACTACAATGCCACCGATGATCGATGCCCATAATATGCCATTTAAGATGCCAATAGATGCCTCTTTGATTAAAAGTGAACGCTGATTACTGTCCCCTATATGTCCAACGGCAAGACCTCGAATGACCAGTGCGACCGTTTGATTTCCGGCAACTCCACCCATTGATGGCACAATAGTCATTAACACTGCAATTGCGGCCATTTGTTCAAGAGTTGCTTCGAACATGTTGGAAACGGATGCAGCAGCGAGGGCTGCAAGTACGTTAACACCTAACCACACACTTCTCTTACGAGCAGATTTAACGACAGGTGCAAACGTGTCCTCTTCATTATCCATACCCGCCAAACTCATCATAGTGTGCTCAGCATCTTCACGAATAACATCAACAACATCATCTATGGTTATTCGTCCGACGAGGTGATCTTGTTCATCAACAACGGGGGCTGAGACCCAGTTTCTACGTTCAAACAGTTTGGCGACTTCCGCCGTATCCATATCAACAGGGATGGCTTCATCGGCATCTTGCATTATATCTAATACGGTGATTCCTGGCTGTGTTGTGACCAAAGAGATAATCGAAAGGTGGCCGATTAATCGGTTATTTCCGTCAATAACATACAGAGCATCCGTCGCTTCAGGCAGTTCACCGAGGATTCGAAGGTAACGTAAAACCACTTCAACTTCGACATCCGCTCTGATGGTGATGACATCAATGTTCATGATACTACCAGCAGTATCTTCAGTGTACGAGAGCGCGGTTTCTACTCGATCACGATCAATGGAGTCCATTTGGTCAAGGACTTCACGAGATACATCATCAGGAAGACTTCTTAAGACATAGGCAACATCATCAGTCTCCATGCCTTCAGTTGCTTCTGCAAGTTTCTCTGGAGCCATTTGAGAAACAATACCATCTTTGACATCCTCAGACAGTTCATCAAGGATCTCACCATAATCTTCAGGATCGGTCAGTTGCCATAAAACATCACGGCTTTTTCGAGGAGAAGCTTCTAATAAATGTGCAATATCCTCGGGTTCCATGTCTAAAAGCTGACGCCTTACATGGACAAACATCCCGTTTTCTAGTGCGTTTGATACATCTTGAAGTGTTTGATGGGTTTGGTCGAATTCTTGTTGCTCTGCCATAGGCTCGCCTCCTATTCAATGCGCTGAATAGTAACGCAAATCAGAGCAACGTGTAAGTGATTTTGCTATGACTCAATAACTAAACCGTTAATAAAAGCGAATGAATTGTTTTTTAACTTTCTTCGTCAAAGCCATCTTCAATTAATTGACATATGGCATTGAGAGCCGTCTCTGCCTCGGGTCCAGTCGCTTTGACATCGACATGTTGTCCTTGAGCTGACTCTAGCATTAGTAGACCCATTACGCTCTCTGCTGTTGCCTCTTTGTTCTCACTTTGGATAGTGACGCTAGCCTCAAAGCTTTGGGCCAATTCGACCAGCTTGACTGCGGCTCTAGCATGCAATCCTAAACGATTGCGAATCAGTACATTTTTATGAGTGATATTTTTCATTTTATGTCTACTACTATAGTGATTATCGTCTTTCTAATGTCTTGTGACGAACTTGAACTTGTTTGCCTTGGCTCTTAAAGAAGTTAGCCAGTTGTTGAGTAATGTAGACAGAGCGATGTTGTCCGCCTGTGCAGCCAATGGCGACAGTTAAATAGCTGCGGTTGTTTTTTTCTAAGGCAGGTAGCCAACTTTCGAAGAAACTTTGAATTTGTGATTGTAACTTATTCACTTCATCAAAGCTGGCCAGATACTCTTGAACGGGTCTATCTAATCCTGTCATTGCTCTCAGTGTCGGCTCCCAATGAGGGTTAGGTAAAAATCGCACATCAAACACATAATCAGCATCGGTGGGAATACCATATTTGAAACCAAAAGATTCAAATACCATGACCAACTCTTTTGACTCTTGACCTAAGACCCGTGAACGAAGTGTTTCACTTAAATCATGAATAGAGAGGGAAGTCGTATCGAGAACAAGATCTGAATTGCCTTTAAGTTGCGACAATATCTTTTTTTCTAGTTCCACTGCTTGTTCGAGTGAAACGGCATTCTTTTGGCTGCTTTGCGAAAGTGGGTGGAGTCTTCGCGTTTCGCTGTATCTTTTAAACAGCTCTTTTTTATCAGCATCAAGGAAAATGACATTTAGATCGTGCAGTGCATCAAGTTTATTTAAGGTTGTTTGCAATGAGGTCGGATCTTTCGGCAAATTTCGAATATCAATACTAACGGCTACGTTTTGCCCGCTCTCACTGATTGAATCAATAAATTGATCAAATAAATTTACGGGTAAATTATCAACGCAGTAGTAGCCAAGATCTTCAAAAACTCTCAGAGCCACTGATTTTCCTGCACCAGAACAGCCACTTACTACCATTAATTTCATGATGATCTAACCCATTTTATCGGTGGATTGAGTGTTAACTAGAGGTTCATTGTTTGCGGGCTCTCCAGCCATAATATTATAAAGTTGTTGATCATCCTTTGCGGCTCTTAACTGCTTAAGGACTCTCTTATCACTCAATCGCTCTGCTATTGTTGATAAGGTTTTTAGGTGTTCTTTACATTGAGAGTCTGGAACAAGCAGTGCAAACAGAATATCAACGGGCGTGTTGTCGATAGCGTCAAATTCAATCGGTTCTTTGCATTGAATTAATACCGCAACAGCTTGTTCACTATTGAATATTCGTCCATGAGGAATGGCGATACCATTGCCGATGCCGGTACTGCCCATCTTTTCTCTGATGAGTAGACAATCGAAGAGATCTTTTTCATTATCACCAAGCTCTGCAGCAGCAAGTTGACTAATTAATTCAAGGGCTCGTTTCTTACTGCTACATTGGACTGCGCTTTTGGTGCAGCCCAATGTTAATACTTGGTTTATTTGCATGATTAATGGTTACTTAGCTTTTCTTTATGTTTATTGAGTTGGCGTACGAGCTTATCAATCAAGCTATCAATGGCTGCATACATATTGTCTGAAACTGAAGAGGCGTGTATTTCACCCTGATTCACATGGAGAGTAGCTTCAGCGATCTGTTGATCTTTTTCTACTTTCAAAACTACATGAGCATTATTGATATGCTCAAAGAAACGATCTAATTTTTTAAATTTAGAATTTACACTGTCATGTAATGCTTCGGTAAGTTCAATGTGTTGGCCGGTTAAGTTAATTTGCATAGACTCTTCCTTCAGTTGTGTTTCGCTACAGTAGCTGCTTACGCTGATTTGATGGCGGAATCCCAAGAGATTCCCTGTACTTAGCGATAGTACGCCTTGCCACCATAATACCTTGTTCTGCTAATAGAGCTGTGATTTTGCTATCACTTAATGGTTTCGCTTGATTCTCAGCGGAAACCAGCTTTTTAACTAATGCTCTAATGGCGGTAGAAGAACACTCACCACCGTTATCAGTGCTCACATGGCTTGAAAAGAAATACTTCAATCCAAAAATACCACGTGGAGTATGCATGAATTTTTGCGTTGTTACTCGAGAAATTGTTGACTCATGCATCTCGACGGCAAGAGCAATATCATTTAATACCATCGGTTTCATCGCCTCTTCACCAAGCTCGAAGAATGCTTGTTGTTGTTCAACGATGCAACGAGCAACTTTTAATAATGTCTCATTACGGCTTTCTAAACTCTTGATTAACCATTTCGCTTCTTGCAAGTTTGTTTTAATAAAGTGACCATCTGCGCTGTTTCGAGTGCTTTTTCCTAATGCTGCATATTGGGCATTCACCTTCAATTTTGGTGCACTATCTGGGTTAATGTTGACTACCCACTTGCCGTTATCTTTAACTACAGTGACATCAGGAATAACATATTCGGTATCGCCGTGAGCGATGTTATTGCCAGGCCTTGGGTCAAGACTGTGGATTAACGACATCACATGTTTCAGCTCAGCTTCTTTAAGCTTAGTTTCTTTTGCTAATTGACGGTAATCTCTATTACCAAGAAGTGCGATATGATGTTTAATGATGGATTGGGTTTCTGTTAGCCAAGGGGTATCTGGTGGGTAGGTAACTAGTTGCAGCAACAAACACTCTTTTAAGCTTCTTGAACCAACACTTAAGGGATCAAATTGTTGCACACGTTTAATGACGACTTCAACCTCATCGAGCTCAACTTCTTCAGAGCCCATGCTTTCAAGAATATCGTCAGCGCTTATGGTGAGGTAACCGTTATCATCTATAGCATCAACGATAGCAATGGCAATAGATAGGTCTATATCACTAAATGGTGTTAAGTGGACCTGCCACATCAGATAATCTTGAAGACTCTGAGTAGTTTCACCTTGATAGATGGGCATTTCGTCATCAATGGAAATGCCAGTGCTGCCAGTATTGGCACTATATACATCTTCCCATGTAGTATCGATAGGAAGGTCATCACCTATGTCGTTTTTTTCTAAGGCATCAGCACTGTCAATTTGTTCAGGCTCACTGGTAGCTTCCGCTGTTGCTGAACTCTCTTCAATACTGTTCTCATCTTGTGTTTTGTTCGCATCTTCAGGTGTTGTTGATGTCTCTTGGCTATCTTCTTCTACTTCAAGTAAAGGGTTTGAGTCCAATGCGTCTTGAATCTCTTGTTGAAGTTCCAGCGAAGAAAGTTGCAGTAAGCGAATGGCTTGCTGCAGTTGAGGCGTCATCGCTAATTGTTGACCTAGCTTGAGCTGAAGAGTTGGTTTCATTTATATTGCGTACCTTGTTATTATCAATTATCGCGCTGCTAATTGAACTCATAATAAATCAAATCACGACTATTGTTCGATTTTAATTACTAGAGTTTGAACTGGTCACCTAAGTAGACACGTTTAACATGCTCATCATTAAGAACCTCTTCAGGAGTGCCATTAGCGATCAAATGGCCCTGACTAACGATGTAAGCGTGTTCACAAACATCCAGTGTTTCTCGAACATTATGGTCAGTAATTAAAACGCCTAAACCGCGATCTCGCAAATGTTCTATGATCTTTTTTATATCAATGACTGATATTGGATCAACCCCTGCAAACGGCTCATCGAGTAAAATAAATTTGGGATTAGCCGCAAGAGCGCGAGCAATCTCTACACGACGGCGTTCACCACCTGATAAGGCCATACCTTTACTGTTGCGAATATGCTGGATATTAAATTCATCCAATAGCTCTTCAAGTTTGTCTTGTTTTTCTGTTTTGGTTATGTCGTTACGAGTTTGAAGAACGGCCATGATGTTGTCGTATACAGAGAGCTTTCTAAAAATTGAAGCCTCTTGAGGTAGATAACCAATGCCCATCTTTGATCGTTTGTGCATAGGTTGAAGACTAATGTCTTCACCATCAATGCTTATGGTTCCTTCATCACGAGCAACCAAGCCTACAATCATGTAAAAAGAGGTGGTTTTTCCTGCGCCATTGGGGCCGAGCAAGCCTACAATTTTACCTGATTCTACTTGTAAACTTACGTCTGATACGACTTTGCGCCCACTGTAAGTTTTTGCAAGATGTTCCGCTTTTAATATAGACATAATTATTCTTTTTTGTTCAGTTGACTAGGTTGTAGCACTGTAGTAACACGTTTTGTCTCACTGCTATTGGCAACCAATTTTTGTGTTCCAATGTGGTAAGTGATTACATCCCCTTGAATAGTACTGTCATCTTGAGATATCTGAGCTTCACGGGTCATCAATAGAAAATCCTTTTCAATTTCGTAGCGTAGCTTTAGTGCGTGCCCCTTTAAGGTCTTACCGTCATCAGTCAGTTGTGAAAATCGTGCAGGCTTTCCGTAAGCTTCTAATATTTCACGTCCTTCTGAACCATTAGGTCGAATAACAATCAATTTATCAGCCCAGATATTGATGCTGCCTTGTTTTAAGGTCACGTCGCCAGTGAAAGTGACACGATTTGATTTCATATCAAAATTTTGAGTGTCAGAATCAATATATATTGGTTGATCTGTATCTGTGCTTAGAGCCCAACTACTGAGCGAAGTTAAGCATAAACAGACAATTAAACTAATTTTTTGCAGCTTCATATCTACCTTGTACACTGTTATACAGTTCAGCATTGTTGCTATCAAAATTGCCTCTCATTGCGTGACCCATAGTTTCAAACATAGGACCGACAAGAAATACATCCTCTTCGGTCATAAAATCTTTTGTGATTAACTCAAGCTGTAAGCTCTCTGTTTTCATGGTGGTAAAGGTGGCATTTGGCAGTAAGTTATGAACAACTACATTCCCTTCCATTAGCAACTCATTGTTTTTATTTAATGTTGCTTGATTAGAGGTAATGCGCCACTCTTCGGTGTCACCCTCTCTAAATACGGTAAAAATAGGCAGAGTGAATTTCGTGTCTCCACTTTGCGAAAAATACTCTAAATGCGTTGAATAGACTCGGTAGTTACGAATGCCACTCTCATTAAAGCTGGTATTGGTTAAATTACCACCAGTAAAAATCGGCAACTCTTTATCTGGCGCTATTTGTTTGTCTGGTTGACTATTTTTATCATACAAATAGTATCCAGACCAACTTGCTACTGAAAGCAATAAAACAAAGAGTAGCCTCGATAGGCTCATATACTCAAACCTTTGTGTTTCTCTAATTCACCTTTGGCCTGCAAGATAAGATCACACACTTCTCTTACCGCACCAAAACCGCCATTAATCGTGGTGACATAATTTGCTCGTTGAACCAATAGTGGGTGCCCATCAGCAACAGACACCTTTAATGCTACTTCATTCATTACGGGCCAATCAATTAAATCATCACCTATGTATCCAGTTTGTGATGGTGTTATATGTAATTTTTTAACAATATCGTGGTAGGCCTGCAGTTTATCATCTTGGCCTTGGTAGATATGTTTAATGCCAAGAGCGCTCATTCGATTTTCAACTATCGCTGATTTTCTACCTGTGATAATGGCAACTTCTACTCCTGAGTTCATTAACGATTTAATGCCATAACCATCTCTAGTATGAAATGTCTTTAACTCTTCATCATTATTGCCCATATAGATACGCCCGTCAGAAAATACACCATCAACATCGCAGATAAGCAGTTTAATACCTTTGGCGATGGCAAGCAGACTTGGCGTTACTTTTGAGTATAACGTATCAATTAAGGTTTCATCTTGATCTGATGTTGCCATTACATGACTCCTGCTTTTAATAGGTCATGCATATTCAGGGCGCCAACTAATCGACCATCTCGACAAAGTAAAAGGCCATTCTTTCTTTTTTCTTCCATTAAATTTAAACCGTCAACAGCCAGCATATCAGGACTGACTGTGATTGGGTTTTTGGTCATCACTTCACCAATGGTTTGAGTATGAATGTCAATGCGATTATCGAGTATACGGCGTAAATCCCCATCTGTAAAAATACCGATTACTTGCAGGTTGTCATCAACAATAGCAGTCATGCCTAACCCTTTCTCTGACACTTCAAGTAGTGCGTCTTTGATCAAACGATCTGCGCCAACCATAGGTAACTTGCTGCCCGTATGCATAATATCGTTTAATTTTAGTAGCAGTTTCCGACCTAAAGCCCCCCCAGGGTGAGAAAGAGCAAAATCACCAGCGGTAAATCCTTTTGCTTGCATTAATGCAATGGCAATGGCATCACCCATAACTAAAGTGGCTGTGGTACTGGATGTTGGTGCTAACGCCAATGGGCAAGCTTCTTGTGGTACGGTGATCTGAAGATGAATATCGGCTACTTCCGCCATGGTTGAAGAGGTTTTCCCCGTCATAGTAATGAGGCTAATGCCAAGGCGCTTCATTACAGGAATAAGAGCTAAAATTTCAGACGCTTCACCTGAATTAGAGATAGCAAGAACAACATCGCCTTTTTCGACCATTCCAAGATCGCCATGGCTGGCTTCTCCAGGATGCACAAAAAATGAAGGGGTACCCGTGCTGGCAAAAGTCGCCGCTATTTTCTTTCCAATATGACCTGACTTGCCCATTCCCATCACGACTACTTTACCTTTGCATTGCAATATTAGTCTGCAAGCTTGTGAGAAATTATCGTTGATATACCGAGATAGTTGGGTAAGAGCATCTATTTCAATGGCTAATACATTTTTTCCAGACTCACAAAAATCAAAGTTACTTGGCATTCTAATATGCTCCTTACAGGTTAAGCATTCATGTTATAAAGTAGGTATGCTTGATAAGCGACAAAACAAGTTAATAGCACCCCACCTTCTAAACGGCTAATACGGCTATTTTTTCCTAGTGCCATGATCAATAGCAGCACTGACATCGCTAACATGACATAAAAGTCACGATTCATGGCTAATGCGTTGATTGTCGATGGGTGTAAAAGGCCAGGAATGCCCATTACAGCGAGAATATTAAATACGTTTGAACCGATGATATTACCGACAGCCATATCATCTTCACCTTTCATTACGCCCGCTAAAGAGGCTGCAAGTTCTGGTAAACTAGTGCCAATAGCAATAACAGTTAAGCCAATAACTAGCTCACTCATGCCGAAGAACTTAGCAATAACAACTGCAGAATCGACAAGGGTATCGGCAGCAAAGGGTAGAATAACTAACCCAACAGCGATCCAAAATAGAGCTTTACCATTACTAACCCCTACCGGGATGTCTGACTCTTGCTCTTCAATGAAGGCATCATTGTTCTTCTTTTCAGAACGGCTTATGTGCAACATGGCAAGGATGAAGGTGATAAAAAGAACCACCAATAAAACGCCTTCGTAAAAGCCTAAGTAGTTATCCCATAATAGTAAACCTGCCACAACGGTGACTGCTAGCATCAATGGTAGCTCTCTGCGAATAACACCAGAGCTGATAGAGAGGGGCTTGACTAAAGCGGTGATACCAAGAATTAACGCGATGTTTGCGATATTTGAACCTAGGACATTGCCGACAGCAGTATCGGTTTTTCCCTCAAGCGCAGCCGCCGCTGACACCATCATTTCAGGAGCAGAAGAACCCATTGCTAAAATAGTCATACCTATTACAAGGGGAGAGATGCCATAGTTTTTTGCTAACGCGGCCGAGCCATAGACGAGTTTGTCCGCACTCCAGACAAGTAGCACTAATCCTACGATTAGAAAAAGAACGGCTTCAAGCATCGTGTTTCCTCTGTAATTAAATAAGTATTGAAAAGATCTAAAGCGACAATTCTGACGGTTAGTCGAGCAAAATGGAAGTATTAACACAAGCAAATTGAACTCTACGGTTGAAAAAAAGAGCGAACAAAATAAATTGAGCAGCTTTAGAGGGGAAAAGGGAGACTTTGCGCGACTTTTATTAAAGGTTTCGTTTGCATGTAACTCAATTTCTCATAGAATTAATTGATAAATATTATCAATACGTTAATCGATCTTTTATTCATCAATTCGATAACGGCAGTTTTTAGACTCTAAGGTTGGTATGGACTCAGTAGAAAATTTAGTGACGATCAGTAACTTATACTTTCGACGAGGTTCGAGAGTCATTTTTGACGATGTAAGTTTACAGGTCCCTAAAGGAAAGATAACGGCAATAATGGGCCCTTCGGGAATAGGGAAAACAACGTTACTCAGGTTGATTGCCGGGCAGATTTACCCGACATCTGGAAACATTCAGTTTGAAAATTGGAATATTCCGACGCTTGGACGCACGCAGTTATACCAAGCCAGAAAAAAAATGGGGATGTTGTTTCAGTCTGGAGCCCTTTTTACTGATATGGATGTATTTGATAATGTAGCTTTTCCTATTAGAGAGCATACTCAATTATCAGAAGATCTCATTCATACTTTGGTGCTGTTAAAACTTGAAGCGGTAGGTCTTCGTGGTGCTGCGCATTTGATGCCGAATGAACTGTCCGGCGGGATGTCTCGGCGTGCGGCTTTGGCTCGTTCGATTGCTTTGGATCCAGATTTAATCATGTTTGATGAACCATTTGTCGGACAAGACCCCATAACTAAAGGGGTATTAGTCGAGCTGATAAAAAATTTAAACAGTGCAATGGGGCTAACCTCTATTATTGTTTCTCATGATGTACCTGAGGTGATGAGTATTGCTGACCAGGTTTATTTGCTCTCAGAAGGAAAAGTGATAGCAACAGGCAGCCCACAAACACTGTTTGATAACCCCGATCCGAAAGTACGCCAATTTTTAGATGGCGTGGCAAATGGACCCGTACCATTTCGTTTTCCTGCGAAAGAGATGTCAGAGGATCTTTTTAACTATGATAAGTAGTATTGTAAATATGGTGGCAAACTTAGGGCGACAAGGTCTAGAAACTTGTCAATCTATAGGTAAAGCCACCTTGATGCTTGTCGGGGCGGTTGTCGCCAAACCACAGCCAGCTAAAATGTTTCCTCTAGTGGTTCGCCAGCTTTATTTTGTTGGGGTTCAATCTTTAGTTATTATTATTATATCTGGTTTGTTTATCGGCATGGTATTGAGCTTACAAGGCTATATCATTTTAGTCGATTACGGGGCAGAGACCAGTTTGGGACAGATGGTTGCGCTTTCGTTATTGAGAGAGTTAGGCCCTGTGGTAACCGCGTTACTGTTTGCAGGTAGGGCCGGTTCGGCACTCACCGCTGAAATTGGTTTGATGAAAACCACGGAACAACTCTCTAGTCTTGAAATGATGGCGGTAGATCCGTTAAGAAGAGTGATTGCACCTCGTTTATGGGCTGGTATTATTTCGATGCCTCTACTAGCTATGATCTTTATGGCCGTGGGTATTTGGGGAGGCCAAATCGTTGGTGTTGACTGGAAAGGAATTGATCATGGCAGCTATTGGTCTGTCATGCAGAACTCGATTGATTTAAGATATGACATTATTAATAGTTTTATCAAATGCGTAATTTTTGCATTCACAATAAGTTGGGTTGCACTATTTAATGGATATAACGCTATACCGACCTCTGAAGGGATCAGTATTGCAACGACAAAAACGGTTGTGCACTCTTCACTGATCGTTTTAGGACTTGATTTTGTGCTTACTGCACTGATGTTTGGGAATTAATCATGCAACAGACTCGTAAATTGGAACTTTGGGTTGGCACTTTTATGCTAATTGGGATTACTGCAATCTTAGTGATTATTTTAAAAATTGCCGATGTAAAAAGCTTTGGAAGTGGTGATAGTTACATTTTAAAAGCTCAGTTCGATAATATTGGCGGTTTAAAAATACGATCTCCGGTGAAGGTTGGAGGTGTGGTGGTTGGCCGAATAACCAAAATTTCCTTGGATACCGATGAGTATCTTCCTGAGGTTGAAATGTCGATAGATAAACAGACAGGTTATTTTCCTGAAACAACGTCTGCTCAGATATTAACATCGGGTTTAATTGGTGAGCAGTACATTGGTATACACCCCGGATTTGTAGATGATGACATAGAGATGCTCGCTGATGGTGATTACATCGAAGATACCAAATCCGCTTTGGTACTCGAAGATATGATTGGGCAGGTACTTTATAGTGTGGGCGGCGATAGCTCAAAAAAGGATAAAAATAATGAATAAGATAGTTGTTTTTTCTTCTCTTATAATCACTCTATTCTGCGTCTCCATTTCAGCCACAGAGATTGATAAGAGTAAGCCTTATGAAATGATGGAGACCATTGCAGAAAATACGTTCGATCGCCTTAAAGCGGAACAGCTGGATATCCAAAAGAACCCTGAGCTGTATAAAGTTATCGTCAGTGAAGAGTTGATGCCTTATATCAATGTTAAGTACGCGGCTTATTTGCTTTTAGGTCCTGAGTTAAAAAAAACCAGCGTAGAAGATAGGAAAGAATTTGTGACTGCATTTAGAGCCTATTTAATCTCATCTTATGCACAAGTATTGACTCAATATAGTGATCAACAAATTAAATTTAATCCTCACAAAGCGGTGTCGTCAAAGAAATCGATTCTTACTGTTCGTTTAGAGATTGTCGACTCAGATAGACCAAATATTAAAATTGCCTTTAAACTAAGAAAAAACAAAAAAAATGGCCAATGGCAGGGTTATGACATTATCGCTGAAGGGGTGAGTTTACTGTCGAGTAAACAAGCTGAGTGGAAAAGCAGAATTAGAACTCAAGGCGTTCATTCGATAAGTCACGAGTTGCATCAGCTCGCGAAAGCACCGATTCGCTTAGAAGAAAAAAACCAATGATAGAGACTCACTGGAAAATACAAAATTCACACTCCTGTTTACTTCAAGGAACAGTAGATCGTGAGAGTGTCCCTGACATTTGGAATCATATTCAAGCGTGGAAACCGACAGAAAAGTCAGTGAAAGTAGACTTATCAAAGCTAAAAAGGGTCGATTCTGCAGGTTTAGTTCTCTTTTTACATTTAATAGAGCATGCAAAAAAATCAAATTGTCATATAATGCTCGATTCCGTTCCTGACCATCTGCTGACATTAATACAGTTAAGCAATGTAGAATTATTAATCGCAGATCATATCTGACGTCTTGCATATTATAGGTAATCAAGTGGATAGCGCTGAAATTAAAGAAATTTTGGAAACACAACTTCAACTTCAAGAAGTTCATGTAAAAGGTGAAGGCAGCCACTTTGAAGTGGTCGCTGTTGATGATATGTTCAAAGGAATGAATCGCGTTAAAAAGCAACAGACCATCTACGGACCTCTGATGGATCATATTTCATCGAATACTATACATGCACTTACTATTAAAGCATTTACGCCGGAAGAGTGGGCGCGTGATAAAAAATTAAATATGTCATTCTAAGAGGCCAACGAGTGCATAAATTTCGAATTCAAGGTAGTGACCGTCCATTAACTGGAGAGGTGACTATCTCTGGCGCAAAAAACGCCGCTTTACCCATTTTATTTTCTGCAATTTTGGCTGAAGAACCAGTTGAAATAGCTAATGTACCTAAACTGCGTGATGTCGATACATCCATGGAGTTATTAAGACAGTTAGGTGCTACCGTTTCTCGCAACGGCGGTTCTATCCACGTGGATGGTAGCCAAATTAATGAATATTGTGCTCCCTATGATTTGGTGAAAACCATGAGAGCATCAATCTGGGCATTAGGACCATTGGTCGCGCGTTTTGGTAAGGGGCAGGTCTCTCTACCAGGTGGCTGTGCTATTGGTGCTCGACCTGTTGATCTTCATAACCATGGCTTAGAGCAGTTAGGTGCAACTATTACACTTGATGATGGTTATGTAAAAGCGGAAGTTGATGGACGTCTAAAAGCCGCCCACATTGTGATGGATAAAATCAGTGTTGGCGCGACTGTAACGATTATGAGTGCGGCAACGTTAGCTGAAGGCACTACCGTGATTGATAATGCAGCGCGTGAGCCTGAAATCGTTGATACTGCAGACTTTTTAAATACTATTGGTGCGAAAATAACGGGAGCAGGTACTGACACGATCACCATTGAAGGTGTCGAACGTTTAGGTGGTGGTTACCATGCAGTCGTACCTGATCGCATTGAAACGGGAACCTTTTTGGTTGCCGCGGCTGTATCTGGCGGAAAAATCAAATGTGTGAATACCCAGCCTCACTTGTTAGAGGCTGTATTGGCTAAACTTGATGAAGCGGGTGCTATTGTTGAAACTGGGGATAATTGGATTTCAGTTGATATGACTAATAGAGAGCTTAAAGCGGTCACTATTCGTACTGCTCCTCATCCTGGTTTTCCAACTGATATGCAAGCACAGTTCACATTGCTTAATATGATGGCGTCTGGCTCTGGTGTAATAACTGAAACGATTTTTGAAAACCGTTTTATGCATGTCCCTGAACTGCAGCGTATGGGGGCTCATGCAGATATTGAAGGTAATACCGTTATTTGTGGTCAGACTGATGGTTTAAGTGGAACTCAAGTCATGGCGACGGATCTAAGAGCGTCAGCGAGTTTAGTTATTGCAGGATGTATTGCGAAAGGCGAAACGATTGTAGACCGCATTTATCATATTGATCGTGGTTACGATAAAATTGAAGATAAGTTAACGGCACTGGGCGCGAACATTGAACGCTTTAGTGATGCAAGTTAACCTCTTTTAGTTCTAAATTAAAATATGTAAAAACCGAGATCTATTGATCCCGGTTTTTTACGTTTAATCTCTTTATTTTTAAGGAGAGAAGTTGTTGTCTAGGAGAGAAAAATGATCGCAATTCTGCGTATATTTGTACTGGCTATATTTGCACTGCTTACTTTTATTTTTGGCTGTACGTATTGCCTATTTAGTCCTAGAAACCCAAAACATGTAGAAACTTTTGCTCATTTATTTAGTAAAATGTCGATTGTTTTGGGCGTTAAATTAGAGCTCAGAGTTCCTGAAGGGGCGAAAGAACAAGGACCGAGTGTTTACATTGCTAACCATCAAAATAACTGGGATCTCTTTACCATCTCAGGGGTTGTGATGCCACGAACTGTCACTGTCGGCAAAAAAAGTTTGGTTTGGATCCCTCTGTTTGGTCAGCTTTATTGGATTACTGGTAATATTTTGATTGATCGTGCAAATAAAAGTAAAGCGGCAGGTACCATTACACAAGTTGCCAATAAAATTAAAGAACGCTCAGTTTCTATTTGGATGTTCCCAGAAGGCACTCGCTCTCGTGGTCGAGGATTATTGCCATTTAAAACGGGGGCATTCCACGCCGCGATTGCAGCTCAAGTTCCTGTTGTCCCTATGGTTTGTAGTACAACACACAATAAAATAAAATTGAACCGTTGGAATAACGGACATGTCATTGTGGAAATTTTGCCGCCAGTGAGTACCGAAGGGATGAGTAAAGAGGGTGTTCGTGAACTATCAACGTTGTGTCGTGAGCAAATGAGTCAGAAAATCATTGAATTAGATGCTGAAGTTGCTCAGTTAGAGAGAGCAAGTTGATTGAACATTCATGATGTGGTACTGGTGGATGTCTTAGGACAGCCAGTCGGTAGCATGGAAAAGATGGCTGCACACCAACATGGCGGCCAACTGCACCTAGCATTCTCAGTAATGTTGTTTCGTGCTGGCACTAAAGGTCGAGAGTATTTACTCCAACGCAGAGCAGAGGGGAAATATCACAGCGGCGGCTTATGGACCAATACCTGCTGTTCTCATCCATATATTGGCGAATCTATTGTGGTTGCTGCTCAGCGCAGGCTTGCTGAGGAGTTAGGCATTACACTTGAAAACACGACACAGCTAAAGGTGGTGACATCATTTATTTACCGTGCAGAATTAGATAATGATTTAGTGGAACATGAGTTTGATTATGTTCTTATCGGGGAGGTAACGGAATTAGTACTGGAACTCAATCCTGAGGAAGTCAGTGAGACGCGTTGGTGGAGCGAAGAGGAGATTATATCTCAACTTCAATTTAAAAAGACACCATTCACCGCGTGGTTTCATGATGTCTTTCAAGCAATTGTAACGTTATAATAAATAGTATGCGTTTATCGAACAGCAATCGCTTCAATTTCAATTTTTACATCTTTTGGTAAGCGAGCGACTTCTACACATGAACGTGCAGGGTAGTTTTCAACACCGCTCTGATCAAAAAAGTGGCCATACACTTCGTTTACAGCGCCAAAATCATTCAGATCTTTTACAAATACCGTCATTTTAACGATATCTTTTACTGTAAGGCCAGAAGATTCAACAACGGCTTTGACGTTTTCAAGAGATTGACGTGCTTGTTCTGAAATATCATCAGCGACCTCACCCGTTACAGGGTTTACTGGGATCTGACCAGAAGTGAAGACCAGACTTCCTAAGTCAACACCTTGTACATATGGACCTATAGCTGCTGGTGCATTTTCTGTATGAAGAACTTTTGTCATTTGTTTTTATCCTTATTATGAGTTTATGTTCCGCTTATATTTCCCATTAATGTAAGCGGTTATAAGGCTAGGTAAAAGTGATTACTTTACAGGGAAGCCTAAACGCTCTCTCACTACTCTCTCACACTCATCAATACGATTGACGTCTCTTGGTGCGATCATTACTGTATCGTTCCCACCAACCGAACCCAAAATCTCTTGATGCGGTTGAGTATCGATCAGCCGTCCCACAAGTTGTGCGCCGCCAGGGTGTGTTTTTACTACAACAACCAACTGATTATGAGTGACGTACTCGATTTGAGATAAAATCGATGAATTGATATGCACCGGTTCACTTTCTACGGTTAAGCAATAGACTTTTTTCCCGTGTGCATTGGGCACCTTAACCACATTTAGACGAGAGAGCAATCTTGAAACAGTAGATTGACTAACATCGGTAAAACCAAGATTGAACAAACCGGCTCTTACTTCATCTTGAGTAGAAAAACTTTGCTGTTGTAACAGTCGTTTACACGCATGAAAAATTGTATCCTCACACGCGGCAGTTTTTTTGGGGGCATTAATTGTCATCAACCATTCCTTGCTAGTAATAGGTTGGAAAAAAACACTAGAGATCAGGGATTCTATCAGGTTAATACATTAGAAAATTTGATGAGTATCACCGAAGATGATGACAGCGAAATAAAAAAAGCCTTACAGAGGTAAGGCTTAATTTACAGTATGTTGAAGAGTTTATTTCCTATCCGTGACAATCTCTCTCGAGAAAACTTTTTCGCAATATTTGCATTTGAGTTGGATCTCTTCTTTTTTAGTGATAACACTAAAACTGCTCTCAACGGGCTCACCATGAGTGATGCAGTTACTGTTTGGGCACTCAAAAATATTGGTAATTTTTGTTGGTAAGATGAGTGGTATTTTTTTGACAACATTGTAATCTTCAATTTGATTCACTGTTGCGTTAGGTGCGTAGAGTGCTAGTTTGCTTGCTTGATCTGCAGATACAAATGTATTTTCAAATTTGAGTAAATCTTTAATGCCTAAAAGAGATGACGGTAAGTTTAAACCTATAGTCACTTTTTCAGTCGATTTGTGCATTTGGAACAGTTTTAATACCTTGATGCCTACATTGGCTGGGATATGGTCGATAACAGTGCCATTTTTGATCGCTTCAACGCGTAATTGGGTCTCTTTTACCATGATAATTTCTCCTACTTTAAAGCGATGGATTGAGAACTAGAGCCAGCAGAGCTTCACGTGCATACACACCGTTTTCAGCTTGTTGGAAATAGTATGCGTGCGGGGTTTTATCAACATCTACAGAAATTTCATCAACACGTGGTAGTGGGTGTAAGACCTTCAAGTTTGGCTTAGCATTTTTCAGTGTTGTTGTATCTAAGATATACGCTGATTTAATGTGTGCATATTCTGACTCATCAAAACGCTCTTTTTGAACTCGAGTCATATATAAAATATCAAGTTCAGATATGACCGAATCCATCTCTCTTAGCACTTGATATTCAATGCCGGCTTCATCAAGATCTTCACAGATGTAATCAGGCATTGCTAATACGTCTGGGGCAATGAAGTAGAATTTAATGTTGTTGAATTTTGCCAATGCTTGCGTTAATGAATGAACAGTACGGCCGTATTTAAGGTCACCAACAAAAGCAACGTTTAGATTATCTAATGTACCTTGTGTCTCATAGATAGAGAAAAGATCGAGTAGAGTTTGGGTTGGATGTTGATTTGCACCATCTCCACCATTGATGATTGGTACACCATTTGAGAACTCTGAAGCTAAACGAGCAGCACCTTCTTGAGGGTGGCGCATAACAAAAGCGTCAACATAAGAGGCTATAACCTGTACCGAATCAGACAGTGTTTCCCCTTTCTTTGCGAGTGAAGTGTTACCACCGTTATCAAAGCCGATCACAGTGCCACCAAGGCGTTGAATTGCTGTCTCAAAAGATAGACGAGTTCGTGTTGAAGGTTCAAAGAAGCAACTTGCTACCACCTTATTTTTCAATAACTCTGGATTTGGCTCTGCTTTTAATCTGCCAGCAGTTTCAACGATAAGTTCAAGTTCACTTCTTGATAGCTCAGGGATAGAAATGATGTTTTTTTGATACAACGAGTGCGTCATGGCTGTCTTTTCCTTATTGTTGTAATGATTTTTAGACAAAAAAAAGCCTCCAATAATTGGAGGCTTTTAATTGATTGTTTTTTTGAAAATGGTAGATAGGATAACCAAAAAATAGATCCCGCCAACCCTTTTTGGGGTCAGTTGCTGAGATAACTCTTGTCTGTATCGTCTGATGGTCATTATGGCTTCCTAATCAATTGCACCGAATTATACCGACAGATTTATTCAGCGCAAGCGTTTGCATCAAAGAAATTACAACTATTCACTTTATTCATAATACAATTACTTTGAATTTTTGGTTTGTTGCTGAAATCTAAGGTGAATTGTGAGATTGTAATTTTCTAGTTTGATTTTTTATGCGTAGAGGAAAACAAAAAAGAGCTGTAAACAGCTCTTTTTGTATAGGAAATTAATTGTTTATTAGCTTCCTAGCGTAGCAACCATGATTGCTTTGATTGTGTGCATGCGGTTTTCAGCTTCGTCGAATACGATAGAGTGCTTAGACTCAACCACTTCATCAGTCACTTCAACACCGTCTTTTAGCATTGGGTATTCTTGAGCAAGCTCTTTACCAACAACAGTATCTTCACCGTGGAATGCAGGTAGGCAGTGCATGAATTTAACATCTGGGTTACCCGTTGCTTTTAGCATTTCCATATTTACTTGGTAAGGCATCATTAGATTGATACGCGCAGCCCAAGCTTCTTTCGCTTCGCCCATTGATACCCAAACATCAGTGTATAGGAAATCACAACCTTGAACGCCTTCTTTAACGTCTTCAGTTATTGTGATTTTAGCACCAGTATCAGCAGCAATTTCACGACACTGTGCTACTAACTCGTCTTCAGGCCAGAATGCTTTAGGAGCAACAAGACGGATATCCATGCCCATTTTCGCGGCACCAACCATTAGAGAGTTACCCATGTTGTTACGAGCGTCACCTAGGTATGCAAATGTCATTTCATTTAGTTGCTTACCACGACCGTGCTCTTGCATCGTTAGGAAGTCAGCTAGGATTTGAGTTGGGTGGAATTCGTCAGTTAGGCCATTCCATACTGGAACACCAGCGTGAGCGCCTAGTTCTTCAACGATCTCTTGGCCATAGCCACGGTATTCAATGCCATCGTACATGCGGCCAAGAACACGAGCAGTATCTTTCATTGATTCTTTGTAACCGATTTGAGAACCAGAAGGGCCCAAGTAAGTTACGTTAGCACCTTGGTCGTAGGCTGCTACTTCAAATGCGCAACGAGTACGAGTTGACGCTTTTTCAAAGATCATCGCAATATTTTTACCGGTTAGAGTAGGTTGCTCGTAGCCGTTGTATTTTGCTTTTTTAAGGTCAGCAGCAAGTTCTAGCATGTGCTGAATTTCACGTGGAGTGAAGTCTAGTAATTTTAGGAAGTTACGGTTACGTAGATTAAAAGCCATGATTTGTTCCTTAATATTTTTAATAATAAGTCTGGTGATTAAATCACCAGGCTATATACGTTATTTATACTTAAATTATCACTCAATGTGAATGATTATTAATTTACTCAGGAATTATATTCGTTCCTGCAGTGCCATTTAAGATGTTTAAACCATCTTCTAAGTCACCGATACCTACTAATTTGCCGCCTTGATTGATGAATTCACATGAAGCTTGAATTTTTGGCCCCATTGATCCAGCATCAAACTCATATTGAGCAAGTTCAGTTGGTGTTGTACTGCGAATTGCTTGTTGAGTTGGTTTACCCCAATCAAGGTATACCGCATTTGCATCTGTCAGAATAAGTAGTGCGTCAGCATTAATCTGTTTTGCTAAGTAAGCTGCAGACATATCTTTGTCGATCACGGCTTCAATACCAATAAGTTTGCCGTTTTCTTCTTTAACTGGAATACCACCACCGCCGCCAGTACAAATTACTAGGTGACCCTGAGCAATTAGGCAAGAGATAGCATCATCTTCAACAATACCAATAGGTTGCGGGCTTGGAACTACGCGACGGAAATGTTTTCCATCAGGTTTTACCGTCCAGTTATATTTCTCTGCTAACTCTCGAGCTTCTGCTTCAGGATAAATAGGACCAATTGGTTTAGTTGGGTCCAAAAATGCTGGATCATTTGGATCCACTTTCATCTGAGTAAGCATGCATGATACATGTAGTTTTGGCAGTAAGTTATGCAACTCTTGCATTAACATATAACCGATCATGCCTTGTGTTTCTGACCCTAATACATCTAATGGGTACGGAGCTACTGCTTTGTACTCTAAACCTTGTAGGGCTAGTAGGCCCACTTGTGGTCCATTTCCATGTACTAATACAACATTGTATTCTTTTGCTATTTCAGAAATCGTTTTGGCAGCTTTTGCGATATTCGCACGCTGTGTAGCCGCTTCCAACGGCTCACCGCGACGAAGTAATGCGTTTCCACCTAGTGCAACAACCACAGTTTTTTTAGTCATTGTTCATATCTCTTATATTAGGAATAGAAACTGGCGAGAAAGACTCACCAGCATCGTATTATTGAAGTTAGATACCGTCACGTTCGATTGGGCAACTCATGCAGCGAGCGCCGCCACGTCCACGTCCAAGTTCATCTCCTGGGATAGGCAGAACTGTGATGCCAGCTTTGTCGTATTTTTCGTTAGTGTAAGTGTTACCTTCGTAACCAATTACCACACCAGGTTTAACTGTTAGTACGTTGTTCGCATCATTCCATTGCTCACGTTCAGCTGTGAAGCTGTCACCGCCAGTTGTGATTAGGTTTAGTTTGTCTACGCCTAATGCTTTTTCGATAGCAGTAACGAAGTAACCTTCTTCTTTTACATTCACTGCGCCAGTTTCGTCGCCAGTTAGGCTCCAGCATTGAACGTCTTTACGAACAACTTCCGGGTAAACAGAGAATGTATCTATGTCCATGTGTGTCATTACTGTATCTAAGTGCATGCAAGAGCGGTGCTTAGGTAGTTGCATTGCAATAACTTGCTTCGCTTGGCCGTGCTTGAATAGGCCAGATGCTAGCTGCTCAACACCTTGTGGTGTTGTACGCTCAGACATACCGATAAGTACAGTGCCTTTACCAATAACCAGTACGTCGCCGCCTTCGATTGTAGAGTTGTCGTACATTTTTTCTTCGTCGCCGTAATACTTAATGAAGTCTTGACCAGCGAACGTTGGGTGCCAACGGTAGATTGCACGAACGTGGTTTGTTTCACGTTGACGAGCTTCTTTAGCCATTGGGTTGATAGAAACGCCGCCGTATACCCAGCAAGATGTATCACGAGTAAATAGGTGATTCGGTAGTGGTTCAATGATGAAGTCTGTTGGAGCGTG
>JAESQY010000077.1 GCA_016764915.1 Aliivibrio sp.
GTGTACCTAAGCCATGAGGTTTAGAGTCATCATAGAGATTTTGCGCATGATCTACGTTAAACAGTGAACCTGTTGCGGCGGCGTAATGCTCCGGTTTCTGTTTGGGACTAATCGGTGCCCACGCAGGATCTCCCGCCAATGGATCGACTCTTTTTCTTAACGAACCAATAATGCCGCCACTCTCTTCTTCACTTTTATCACCTTCTACCGCATCGACTACTGTGGTCGCTGAACTAATATCATCTTCTTCCATAGAAGGCGGCAATGCACAGCCAGTTAATAGTGCCGCTAAGGTAAGCGTAATAATTCGTTTCATAGCGAGGTTCCTAAATTAAAGCTGTTGATTAACAAAACTCATCATCTTATCTACCGCTGAAATCACTTTAGAGTTCATTTCGTAGACTCGTTGAGCTTCAATCATGTTCACAAGCTCTTCAGTCACATTTACGTTTGATGTCTCAAGCATTGATTGTCGAATCGCCCCTAAGCCTTCTAATCCTGGCGTTCCTTCTTGAGCTTCACCACTTGCACCTGTCGGTAAGTAGAGATTTTGACCAATCGGCTCGAGACCACCTGGGTTAATAAAATCGACGGTGGTTATTTGACCAATAACTTGATTATCTTGCTGTCCTCGTAATCGAACAGAAACTTCACCATCAGTGCCAATGGTAACGTTAATCGCATCATCTGGAATGGTAATTTCCGGCTCTAATGAATATCCAGATCCTGAAGTAACCATCGTTCCTTCATCATTAAGGGTAAATTGACCATTACGTGAATAACCCATATTTCCATCTGGCATCAATATTTGGAAAAAACCATCCCCTTCAATCATCATGTCCATTGAGTTTGACGTAGTTTGAGCATTACCGTTGGTAAATACCTTCTGCGTGGCCATCACTTTAGCACCGGATCCCAGCATTAATCCGCTCGGCATTTCAGTATTTTGTGATGATTTCGCCCCTGCTTGATTGATGTTCTGATAGAACAGATCCTCAAATACAGCGCGTCCTTTTTTGTAACCTATGGTTGAGGCGTTAGCTAAGTTATTCGAAATAACCGCAATATTAGTCTGTTGCGCATCTAAGCCCGTTTTACTAATCCATAATGCTGGTTGCATAATTTATCCCTTTATAATCTGTTTAGGCTAATGAAAACATTAGCTACTGCGCAGTAACATGTCAGAGGCTTTATCCATCTCTTCCACTGTGCTCATCATCTTAACTTGCATTTCAAATTGACGTTGTAAGTTAATTAAACTTGTCATTTCACCAACGGCATTAACGTTACTGCCTTCCACTGCACCACTTAAAATAGAAATACCTGCATCGGCTTCAAACTGTACATCTGGATCTTTTGAGCGAAACAGACCGTTGGTATCTTTAAATAGTGAACGATTATCAGGACGAACCAATTTAATTCGGTCAATCTCTTCCATCGCTTCTGCCGGTGCCCCTTGCTCTAATACGGATATCGTGCCATCACGACCAATTTCAATTTTAGCAATGGGCAGAGGCAAGGTAATTGGTGCATTATTTTCACCAAGAATGAGATGACCACTGCTGTTCATCAGTAAACCGGATTGATCAATCTTTAAGTTTCCAGCTCGTGTTAAACCCTCTTGTCCAGTATTGTCTAACACCGCTAACCAACCATCACCTTCAATCGTAATATCAAGGTCTCGACCCGTTGTAATAACAGATCCTTGCTGAAAGCTTTGTCCTGGGCGCTCTGTCATATTAAAAACACGAGTTGGAAGTCCTTCACCATACGCTTGCATTGACCTTGCTTGTGCTAAATCAGCACGAAAACCAGTGGTACTGACGTTAGCAAGGTTATTCGAGCGAAGCTGCATAGCTTGCATATTTTGCTTAGCGCCACTCATGGCAAGAAATAGTGCGCGATCCATAATTTGCTCCTGAAATCGTTATTAACCTGTATAAAGCAATAAATATGCCAGAAGTAAAATTTGTTTAATTTCAATTTGTTAGGTGTTTTTCAAGATTAATTACGAATGGTGGTTAGTGTGAGAACAGTGTGATTGGAAAAAAATTGCCACCTAGAGAGGTGGCAAAAAGAAAACGATAGGAGGCAGTTGTTTGTCTATCGAATCTGTAGAATATTCTGTTGTAGTTGATTATGAACTTCCAGTGAGCGTGAGTTTGCTTGGAAATTTCGTTGCGCTGTAATCAAATCAACCAATTCTTGAGTCATATCAATGTTTGATTGCTCTATGGTACCACTTTGGATTGCACCAAATGAGCCTTGATTCGCTTCTCCCCAAACCGCAGCACCTGATTTTTGATTCGCTTGCCACTGCGTACCACCTTGTTGCGATAAGCCCTGCATATTTGCCACACGAACCGTCGCAATACGTCCTAGGGTAACATCTTGTCCATTAGAGTATGAGCCGACGATATTTCCACGCTCATCAATATCCACTTTGGCTAGATAACCTGTTGTAGCACCATCTTCATTAAAACGGCGCATTTCAAAAGGAGCTGCGTATTGTGTTGGTGTATCAAATTTCATGTTCAGTATTTGCGCTGGATCCGCACCATTTAAGTTCATGGCACTGGCCTCACCTAACGACTCGGTGATGATTGGTTGACCTGCATTAATAACTTTTGGGGTGCCGTCATGGTTGAATTCAAGCGTATGGCCGACGTGACCCGTTGCGCTGCTCGCATCCCCCCCAGCAATGTTAATGGTTTTTTCGCCCTCAGCATCGGTACCTGTGTAATAAACACTCCAGGTATTGGCTTTAGTGGCATCTTTCACGTAATAAGTCGTCATTTTATACGGTTGACCTTTTGAATCGTAAACCGTAATGGATGTCGACTTATTATAGGTATCTGGATCGTTAGGATCGAACAGAGCGACATCTTTTGCCGGGGCATTGGATGGTAGATTCAATCCGATCTCAACGTTCTCAGACTGTTTTGGTTTACCAAACTGATCAGGAACTTTGATCGCTTTCGGCTCATACGAGGTCACTTCACCACTGTCTTTATCAACTTCATAACCTAACAAAGATTGATTATCCGACGTAACCATGTAGTTATCTTTGTCCAAATGGAACGCACCATTTCTGGTTAATTCATTGGTTGCAGGTTGCAGTCTATTTTTTGCTACTGCAAAGAAACCTTGACCTGCAATTCGTAAATCCATTGGATTATTGGTGTAGATACTCGAGCCTTCATGGAATTGTTGTGCCACTATAGACGTATTCGCGCCTCCACCCGTTGTCGTTTTTGCATTTGAGAACAACGACGTAGAGTAAACATCTCCAAATTCAGCACGCGACTCTTTAAAGCCATACGTATTAGCATTAGCTATGTTGTTACTGGTTGTTTTCAAATCTTTTTGGGCTGCGGCTAAACCGCTTAACGATACATATGACATTCCTGATCCCCTATCTAACTCTTTGTATTATGCCTTGCCAACTTCTAACACTTCAGCAAGTCGCACTGGTGACTGAAAACCAGCTAGATTAAGCATTACATGTCCATCGCCTTTACCTAAAAGAACACTGTTGACGTTTGCGTATGTTGAAACATCAAACTCTTTGCTCTCTCCATCCAGTATGCCACCCGCTTTTACACTGTAGCGACCAGCAGGCAATGCGTTGCCGTTTTCATCTTTTCCGTCCCACTCAATTCGAGTGTCTCCGGCAGGTTTAGCACCCACATCTAAGGTTCTCATCAACTGGCCTTGTTCATTTTCAATACGAACCAGCAAGTTGTTCATCGACTGCGGCAGTTTAATCATTGCCGCCATTCCCTTATCTGCTTCTTTTAGACCTTTAGCGCCTGGTACTAACACATCACGTCCCACTAACGAAGACGCTTGTAGAGCTTGATTCGATGTCATAGATGCGTTCAAACTATCGAACTGACTATTCATCTTGCCAATACCATCAACGGTGGCAAATGATGCCATTTGCGCAATCATCTGATCATTACCAACTGGTTTAAACGGATCTTGCTGAGCAAGCTGTTTAGTAAGCAAAGAGAGGAAATCTTCTTGCTTCAGTTGATTTTGACCTGTGACTTTTTCATCACCTTTCAGCTTCTTATCTTGCAGATCTTTCAGCTGATCGATGTAGGATAGGCTGTTTTGACCTATGCCGTTAATTCCGGCCATATTACGTCTCCCTTACCCTATTGACCCATCTGCAGCGTACGCAGCAGCATCTGTTTACTTGCATCAGCAACTTGTACGTTCGTTTGGTACGCTCGTGATGCTGAAATCATGTTTGCCATCTCTTCCATAACATTGACGTTTGGCTTAAATATATAGCCATCTTCATTTGCCATAGGGTGATCTGGTTTATATTCGGCAATAAGAGGTTTTTGACTCTCTACGATACCGAGAACTTTTACCGGGACACTTTCATCACGGTTATATTTAGCCTTACTCAACTCCGCTCCAAAGATAGCGTGGCGTGCTTTATAAGTCTGCTCAGCTGAGCTACTTACACTGTCCGCATTAGCCATATTGCTTGAGGTAGTATTAAGACGAACCGACTCTGCACTCATGGCAGAACCTGTAACATTAAAAATATTAAATAAGCTCATCTGTTATTGCCCCTTAATTGCTTTGGTTAGGTTCTTGAACTTGCTGCCTAAAAAGTCCAAAGATGCTTGATATCTCAATTGATTTTGCATAAATAAATTACGCTCCAAATCTACATCAACCGTATTACCATCACCCGTATCAGGTTGTGTTGGTGTACGATACATCTTTTCTCCAGTCACTTTGGTAGAGGCATATATGTGCCGTCCATCTGTGCGGCTAAGGCCGATACTTGCCCCAGAACTTGCCGCTTGCAATGCCCGACTAAAGTCCATTCCTCTTGATTTATAACCTGGGGTATTGGCCTGAGCGATATTGGTTGAGATAATCTCAGCCCTGTCACCACGGACGCCAACAGTGTGTTGGTGTATACCCAATGCGTTATTAAAAGAAATGCCCATATCAACCTCTACAAGAACGTTCAAACTATTGTCACTTTACTTATCTGATGAAACTTTTTCTTACGATTTAATAAATGCAATTGCTGTGCCAGAAATAATCACACTTAAAATCAAATACTGTTGTTAGTTTAGCAAGGAATGCGCCAGATTGCGTAAAGAGCATTTTCTATCAGATATAAAAAAACGGCCGCAGCCGTTTTAATTAATATAGGTATCGCTTAATGTTTCAACATCTATTTAAGCTTATAGATAATGCCCGGGTTACAGCGCACCATATCAAACTTATCAGTTAAACCTGTTAATGACTCAGAAGCGCCTAACAGTAAATAACCGCCTGGATTCAAACTGGCTGCCATTTGATTTAACACTTTCGATTTCATCTCTGGTGTAAAATAGATCAATACATTTCGGCAAAAAATAATATCGAACTTACCAAGCAATACATAGCTATCCATCAAATTTTGAGGACGGAAGTTCATCATTCGTTTAATTTTGTCGTCAATCGCCATTCGGCCATCACCTACATCTTTAAAGAACAACTTCTTACGCTCAGGGGACAAACCTCTGCCTAGTGCCAAGTTATCATAGATACCAGCACGACAGTTCTCAAGCATTGTCTGAGAAATATCGGTACCTGTAATTTGAATAGTTGGCAGAAAACCGGGGCGACGAGCTTGAATCTCAGCAATGGTCATACCCATAGAGTAAGCTTCCTGCCCAGATGAGCTGGCTGCTGACCAGATCTTTATCGGGCGTTTGTTAGCGGCAAACTCTGGTAACAGCTTTTCACCTAACACC
The DNA here is from genome assembly GCA_016764915.1 of Aliivibrio sp. Classification (GTDB taxonomy): domain Bacteria; phylum Pseudomonadota; class Gammaproteobacteria; order Enterobacterales; family Vibrionaceae; genus Aliivibrio_A. The sequence continues at coordinate 5,778 of JAESQY010000077.1, forward strand.
TTAAACGGGTAAGTATCTCGAAACCATAACGTTTCATTTGTCGTCATCGCATCGACAGCAGCAAGCTGCAGCTCTTTATCTCGTCCTGTCGACACTTTCATTAATAATTCTGAAAGTGAACTTAATGAAAAACGCTGAACAAGGGGACTTAAGCGACTACGTACTAAGTACTGTTTCCCATCTCCAAGTGCAATGGCACACTTAGATTCTAAAAACCGACTAAAATCGCGATACTCTTGATCGCTAATACTGATTGTTGTCATTTTTGCTCTTTTTATTAATATTCAATATATAAATAGCCCAAAGGCTCATTATTTTTGAGTCACTTCTATTGCTTCTTTAACTGCTGTTCCTAATTCTATAGGGTTAAATTTAGCGATAAACTTGTTTGCTCCTACACGCTCAATCATTGCTTGATTGAAAACGCCACTCAAAGAGGTATGCAAAATCACATAAAGATCTTTCAATTGCGGATTTCGTCTGACTTCAGTGGTAAAGGTATAACCATCCATCTCAGGCATTTCAATATCTGAAATCACCAAGGCGAGCTGATCGTAAATACTGCCCTGTTCTGCCATCTGTTCTAACAGCGCTAACGCTTCCTTACCATCTTTGGCTAAAACAACTTCAAATCCAATCGCTTCAATGGCTCTCTTAACCTGCTTTCTCGCCACAGATGAATCATCAGAAACCAATATTTTACGTGCAGTTACGTCACTGATCTCAGCAATTTCTTCAATAAGCCCAGCATCCATTGTCTCTTCAACTGGCATAATTTCTGCAAGGATTTTTTCTACATCGATAATCTCAACCAGATCTTCATCAATTGTGGTTACCGCGGTTAAGTAATGGTCTCTGCCAGCGCCATCAGGTGGCGGTAACATTGCTTCCCAGTTCATATTCACTATTCTTTCTACTGAACTGACAAGGAACCCTTGAATGGTACGATTAAATTCAGAAATAACGAGAAAACTTTTTTCGAGATCTTCTACTGGCCTTCCGCCAATTGCAAAGCTCAAATCTATCACTGAAATGGTTTGTCCACGGATATGGGCCACACCTTTAACCATAGGTTTTAAATTAGGTAATACGGTTAACTTTGGACATTGCAGAACTTCTTTTACTTTAAAGACGTTGATTCCATAACGTTGTCTGCCCATTAAACGAAAGGTCAGCAACTCTAAACGATTTTGTCCAACAATTTGTGTGCGTTGATTCACTGAATCAAGAATCCCAGTCATTTGTGTGGCTCCATCTTGTTCTTTTTTTAGTAGACTATGTCCATATCACTTATTTCACTACAGATAAAGACAAACAGAATGACATATTTTAAAGTATATTCACTGCTAAATGTATCATCTACAGTTCATTTTAGTAGATTTTTTTGTATCGGCATCACAATTTTTTTCTTTAGTTCTTTTCTTAATGCTGCAACCGCTGAACAACTTGTTGCAATTAAATCAGCAGCAACCGCTCACGTTCGCTCATTAGTCACTCAACCTGAAAATGGCGTGTTATCCATTGAAGCTGGATATTTAGACTCAAGGATACGCACCTCAGACTGCCCTGTAGCATTAGAGACATCACTACCTGGCAACAAAAGAGTCTCTGATCACTCATCCATTTTAGTTCAGTGTTTACCCGATAAATGGCGCGTTTATGTTCCCGTAAGAACCAAATTAATGGTGCCACTGATCACCGCTGTCAAACCACTCTCTAGAGGAACTGTTCTCTCATCATCGGATCTAACCTCAACATTGGTCAATACTAACACCTATCGCAAAGGTGGGTTTACTGATAAAGATAAAATTATTGGTCCACGGGTAAAGCGTAGTGTACGCATGGGTGAACCGATTGAAAAGGGTGATATCTGTTTAGTATGTCGCAATGATAAAGTCATCATAAAAGCAGTGAAAGGCGGACTGAGTATCGTGACGAAGGGCACAGCTTTAAATGATGGTTCCCTTGGTGAGCAAGTAAAAGTGAAAAATGACAAATCAAAGCGTATAATTGAAGGAATCGTGACAAATGTTGGTGAAATTAGTGTACGCTTTTAATAGGCACTCTTTTTACAAATAACGTTAAAGATCTTCGTAACAATGTCGATACAATTAGACAGCAACTACATTAATGGCAGAAAAAGGCTTTCATCATGGCAAGTATTGATCATCTTCGCTCAAGTCAACCACTGACTAATAGCAGAACTCAGGCTTCATCTGAGCAAAATGTAAAAAAGCAATCTGCTTCTTCAAATGAATCAGTTGCAACTAAACACGATGCTGTATCGTTAAGTAATCAGGGGAAAGCGATTGGTCAATACCACCAACAACTTGCTTCTGAACCACAATTTGATACCGCTAAAGTAGATTCCATCAAAGATGCCATTAGAAGTGGGGCATACACTATCGATCCTGAAAAATTGGCGGTTAACATGATGAAATTTGAAGAAGAGCTCGCAGGTTTATAGCATGGGACAGTCTCTTTCTGAACTGTTAGATCAACAGAAAAAAATAGTACTCTCATTTTCGTCACTATTACTGAGAGAGAGAAAAGCTATTGCAGAAAGAAAATCTACACAGATAGAACAAGTTGCGCAAGAAAAATTAGAACTATTAAATCAGATCCAACAACAAGATAACCTATTAGGCAGCCATCCTGATAGACAGTTGCTTTTAGATGACGATGACCTGAATAAAAAAGTGCAAGAAGTGCAATCCATTATACACGATTGCCAGCAAGAGAACTTAACCAACGGAGAGGCCTTACAACGGGCACAGTTAAGTAATAATAAACTGAATAACATGTTACAGCAAAGCCGAGGGAAATCTGGAATGACTTACACCAGCAGCGGCCAAACAAAAAATATTACTACCCTAGGCACCAACATCAAAGCATAATCCAAACAACTCTACCCCCCCCTTTTTTTATATATATTTTTGTTTACCCCAAAAGAAAAAACAGCCCTTAACGACTGTTTTTCAAAATGGCTTAACGCGCGATGCGATTAGAAAAGAGTAGTGCGCTTTTGGGTAGAAGGCACGGAATGCACTTCACCATGACGCTTCATCTCTTCCATTTTATCAAGATCCAATGACATCTCAGTAACGTAACTATCACCAACCGGATAACTCTTCACCACTTTAGCTGCGCGGATAATACCATCTACCGCACCCGTGGTGTTCTCTGTCCCTAGTTTTTGGTTTCGTGTCTGAATCTGTCCACTAATCCGCATTCCATACACTTGTTCTGTTAGCTCTCTATATGCATCAATTTTCGACGCCCGCATTGCTTTAATGCTTTTTTCTTCCTTACTGCGTCCCATCTGATCATTAATGCTGGCATATCCCACCGCGTGAATCATATTCTGTTCACGCATTTCAGCAAAAGGCACACAGCCGCTTAAAAACAATATAAGGATTAAAACCCAACTACGCATAACTCTCTCCTAAGGTTTTAAAATAGTCGTTTGACGAGTGGTTGTTTTCGCGTCATTACGAATCAACACGCCATCTTCCATTCTCATCGAGTTCAACGTATCTAAATCACGACCAATACGATCAGCCGGTAAGAAGCCTTGCGCCGATGCTACAACAACTCTTGTTTGCATGCCAATGACACGAGCATTAATCCACACACCGCCATCTTGTCGTAACATGGTACCAGTGAGGACATAATCGACTTCTTGCTCTTGTACTAAATCTTTCCAATCTCGGCTAAACGCAAAATCGCCTTTACTGGTGACTCGAATATTGCCCGTGGTTTTATAATCAATCACTTTAAATCCACGACGTTGTAACTGATACATAAAACCTTCTGTTACCGAGTTACCTAACCAGTTGGTTTGATCAACCTGCTGCAAATCAACAAATGAGGTGATCGCTATTGGCGTTTGCGATGACATCCCGGTATTCGATGTCACTAATTGATCCGTTAGACCGTCAACAAAGTAATCCATGGTGTGGGTTGGATTCTCTAACAGCATAAAGCGACTGCCTGAATAGGGTTCTTTACCGTTGTATATTGGCGAATAGGCACACGAGGTAACCATTAACGCTAAAATCAATATTGTGCATACTCTCATTCTATTTCTCCAGAAATACTCTGTAGGTTCTACCGCTACGTAACCGTTATATATCGCTAACCATTACGAGTCTTAATAATTTGGAACAATAATTGCTTTTGTAACTAGGCAATCTATCTGAAGTACATCATAATCTTTTTACTGATTGATACTTTGCAAAATTCATACCCACTTGGTAATAAATAGATGAAAACAATATTTTTATACATAATCGCCATATTTACAGCGACTTACACTATGTCATCGCAAGCGGCATGGTACGAAGTGACTGGCAGCTCGACCATTTTAGCCAACGAGAGTGAGGCAAGGTTATTGGCGCTAGAAGACGCAACCTATCAAGCCATGGTCTTCTCGGGCGGTGACATGAGCAGCCTTAAGCATCTGCGCCCTTTCTTGGAAAAAGGAGAGGATGATTATCAATTTAGTAACAGTGAAGTACGTCAGATTCAGATCATTAAAGAGCGCCAAAAAGACGGCAAGTATTACCTAACGGCGAGAATGGACATCTACCCATCGGCAAACAGTTGCCACACAACTCAATATAAGAAGACATTCTTAATCGGTAACATTGACCTTGTCTCTCCACAGCAAGCGGTTATGGGTAAAATTTACCAAATTGGAGACGACTTAAGCGCCCTTTTCACCCGCCAAATTAATAGAGAGTCACAATCTTTTATCTCTGTTGGTGTCACTGATTTAGAGATACGCCAAGACCGCCCTTCAATCATGAAAATGATCGCAGAAGACACGGGAGCGCACTACATCATAGGCGGTTCCATTACAGATTTAAGTGCCACCATTGATCAAAAACTGCTGCAAAGCGATCAAACTAATCGTCAGTTTGCCCTTAGTATCTTTGTCATTGATGGAAAAACAGGACAAACCATTTATCAAAACAGTTACCGTGAAATTGCCGAGTGGCCGTTTGCAAAAACCAGCCATGTGGATACAAAGAGTGCTCGTTTTTGGACATCCACTTACGGCCAAATGATACTCAGGGTCAGCCGGAATATGATGCTTGATTTAGAAGGTGAATTTGCTTGTAAAATGACACTGCCACAGGTGATTGCGGTTAAAGGTAATAAAGTCAGTATTGACCTTGGTCGTATTCACGGCGTACAACAAGGTGATACGTTAGATCTTTGGCACACTAGCTCATTTATAGACCAACGAGGCCTACCAAGAAACAAAGTATCAAAAACCGACATTACTTTGACGGTCACTCGTATTTACGAACAAGGTGCAGAACTGGAGATAAACCAACCACAATTGGCCAGCAGCATTCAAATTGGCGATGTTATGCACATACAGATCGAATAAGTCACTCTAAGGGTTAACAATTCCCCTCAGCTTAGGTATGATAACGCCTAAGCTCTCGTGGCACAGCTGGATAGCGCGGCCCCCTCCTAAGGGGCAGGTCACAGGTTCGAATCCTGTCGGGAGCGCCATATAAAACAACGCCTTAGCGCATCCAATGTGCTAAGGCGTTTTTATTGTGTCCACATAAAACAATTATGCATACTCACTACTAATATCTGGAGAGTTTCAATTTTCTAGTTCTAGATTGAAAATATATTTCCTTTTACAAGGAGCGCCAGAGAATAAAAAATCTTCATATGTGTCTCATAATCGAGACGGACCTATATTTTCCATTTTAATTGATATAATTATCAGTTGGTGTGCTAAAGTTTTAGAGTAAACATATATTTTATATGGTTGTTTTAATTTTAGCTTTCTTTGCGGCACAAGGTATCCCTCTTGTGCTATTTTTTTGGTTGTTATCTTTCAATGAATTTAATCTTAGTCTTGAAAGTGAGAGAACCCTTACCAAAGAAATAATTATAAATGTGTGGTCAAATGATAAAGCAGTGGATTTAAAATCCTCTTCCGAAAGGAGTTGCGGTTCAAGTCCGCCCTCGGGCACCATATTTAAGTAATAGAGCCTCAACGA
>JAESQY010000078.1 GCA_016764915.1 Aliivibrio sp.
GACGAGTAAGCAAACTGTCAGGGCCAGCAGTGTTGGCCCCGCCCACTTGAGCCGCTAAAGCATCCGATAAATAGTCGCCATTTTGATTCATCGTAGCAATCACATCATACGCTTCCGGTTTTAATATAATCTGCTGCAGCATAGTATCTGCAATCATATCTTTAACAATAATTTGATGATCTTTTTTCTGGTCTTCAATCACCAGCCATCGTCCATTAGGATGTGTTACTGCATTAAATTCCTGTTTGGCGACTTGGTATCCCCACTGTTTAAATGCCCCTTCGGTAAATTTTAAGATGTTGCCTTTATGTACTAAGGTGACTGATGTGCGCCGATTGTCCATCGCGTATTTTATCGCTTGCCGAATCAAACGTTTTGAACCCTGTTCTGAGATATTTTTGATCCCAATGGCGCAATTCTCTTCAAAGCGCAGCCGCGTCACCCCCATTTCATGTTGCAAAAAATCAATCACTCGCTCAGCATCTGCAGAGCCTGCACGCCATTCAATACCAGAGTAGACATCTTCTGAATTGTCTCTAAAAACCACCATGTCGGTTTTTTCAGGTTCACGCAGTGGTGAAGGCACCCCCTTAAACCAACGTACTGGACGCATATTGACGTAAAGATCCATCTCTTGACGCAAAGCCACATTCAACGAGCGAAATCCGCCACCAATCGGCGTGGTCAACGGCCCTTTAATTGCAACAACATAATCACGAACCGCTGTTAGGGTCTCTTGAGGAAACCAATCACCATCATACATTTCAGCGGCTTTTTCACCATTAAACACCTCCATCCACTTGATTTGTCGCGAGTCACCGTACGCTTTTTCGACCGCTGCATTCACCACATCAAGCATGACAGGGGTAATATCGACACCAACACCATCACCCTCAATGAAAGAGATAATAGGAAAGGATGGAACTAGAAGCGAACCCTGCTCATCAAACGTTATTTTTTTTCCATCGGTTGGGATAACAATATGTTGATAGTCCATAATTGTCCTTTTTATAAATCGATAATTCACCCTATCGCTTTAGCGTGAATTTATCAACTTGATAACAATTTATTTACACCCCCCTTTAAGTGGAACAACTAATTAGTAGGTGATGACCCAATCGCTGCCGTAAGCTTCATTATTGACTCTCTGAGCAATAACGGGCCCAACGCTGCCATCCAAGAACCAAATCACCGCGATGAGGTTCTGTACATGATTGGGAATTCGCAGTTGCAACGCTTTCTCTCCATCTTGAAAAGAGGCTTGATAGAGGCACGTCTGATAGTTAATCTCGCGATATTCGCCCTGACTGTTGCTATCATCGCAAATGGAAACCACCGATTTTTGTGTCGATATTGCTGATACATCAATGTCTAAATTTAAGGTATACACCGCCTCCAGACTATTTTCAGCTGCAATCACTAAGTCATAAATGCTCTCTGAAGACGCGACAGGTGAGTTCGGACTGGCGGGCGTCGCTCCACCAGCTACGGAACCGCCACCACTTCCTCCACCGCCACAACCGTTTAATAGTATAATCACTAACACAATTAAATATTTCATCGTCTATCTCCTAATCACTGTATAGATTGGCACTCACGGCATTGCTGCTTAAATACCAACTCGGATTGGTTGTTCCACTGCTGTCTTGAGCAAACCCTGCAAATTGTGGATAAGCCTCTAAAATGGTGACTCGCTCTTTTGGATGCTTCCAATCAACTGGGATCTCCAGTGCCCAAGGCAGTCCGTTGCTATTTTGAAAGCAGTGCTCAGCCCCAATAACCGAATCGTCATCGAAAGTGCCGAATATCCTATTATCGAACTTATCGGTCTTCGCTTTGTTTTTTAAATGGACTTCGTGTTTTCTTCCGGGATGGATACCGACTAAGGATTGAGTGGCTTCACCATGATAAGTACCAGGAGCGGCAAAGATGAACGGGTCATATGGCATGGCAGCCATGCTGGATAAGTTCACTGCTGTGCTAAAGGGAACAATCATACTCCACGTGGGACGGCTCGATGTACCGCAACCCTCTTCCGTTCTGAAGTATTTGCAATCCCCTTCTCCCGCTTGCACAATGCTCCACAAATCAGAACTCACGACCAAAACAGCATCGGTTTGATTTGCCTCCAGTACATCTACATTTTGTACTACACCATCAACAATTAGCATCACTGAGTCGCCTTTGACCATTGAAGCGGCCACACCCGGAAGACGAATCGCAAACCCATTATGATAACTGGCCCCTAACGCCGCTAATTTCCCCTCTATCTTGAGACGAATTACCTGATCATCTTTGATATATTCGGTGTATTTCACGTTCATCAATACATCGTTCATGTCGAAGTCACCCAATTCAGGATAGAGATCTTCATAAGCAAAAGTGGTGTACTCAGACGCCGATGGATAAAAGCGTGGCGACACATTAAGCTCAGTAATCGTAATCGGATAATCTTCCACTTCACCATCACTAACCCCACCCGTGGCTCCCAGATTCTGTACACTGCTTATTCTAAATCGTGCCCAAGTCTCACCTGCCGTTGCCCATGCGGGAACCGTAATGTAATAGGTGCTGTAACCATTGGTAGCAACTTCACCTATAATCACCTGCTCATCATTATCAAATTCACCATCCAGATCCCAATCAATCCAACCGTTAAGGTAGCCACCAGAACCGGTAACTTCGACACCAAGAATAGCGATCTCGCCAATTTCAAACCCAGTAGGAAAACTGATACCGTCATCATCATCACTGGCATCGCTCGCATCGTCAGACAATGGGTATGTATAACTGGTGGACTCTGCATCGACTAACGATCCCAAATAGATATTAGTAATACCATGACGCGCACCAGATGAAGCCAAACTCGTACCATAGCTATCTGGCGCATCACCAAAATCGACATCATCACCCACTTCAATCGCAGCAAGTGCACAACGAGCACCATCATTGGAGTTACTAGAAGGACCATACGAGAAGAAAGTCGCATATGAACTCGCACCATTTAACGTAATTCGATAGAGAAATCCATTACCATTATTACTAATGTACAAATTACCGCTAATATCAAAATATTGAGCACCAAAAGTAAAGTTAAAGCCAAGCTCACTTTCGCTGAGCACTTGAGTTAACTGCTCAGTAACTCCGTTTACCGAGTCAATTTTTAATAAGTAACCATTATTATCAACCGCATAAAGGTAATTATCGCTGGGATGAAATGCCATATCCGTTATTTTTGGATTACCCATCTCACTGCTGTCGGCAATTTTTAGCATCACCAAGTCTCCCAATGGATCATTAAGATCGATTCGATACAACCCGTAGTTAGGGCGATAACCATACCAAGCGTTCTCAATGAGCGAAACGTCACCAACATAGAAAGGTTTGCCGATCAAGCCACTAACACTAAGTGGCAAAGTTTGATAGTCACTGTCAATTTGCGCCAATGTTCCAGCGCCATAATCCCAACCGTAGATATAGCTATCATGAAAGCTAAATCCAGCCCCATTGACGTTACTGGTGCCCATGTCACTGGACAGGATTGAGTAACTGCCCGTCGAAAGGTCAATGCCATAAACCAGTGGCGTAGTCGCGGGTTTTTGAATCAAATAAGCTTTAGTTGGGCATTGGCTAAACGCTGCCGCTTTCGCCATTGATACGTTTAAAGAGAACAGCAGACTACTGAGTATTATTAATGAAAAAGCAAACTTGGGATTCATTCGATATACCTTTCATAAAAGGGAGATACACTTTTTATTGCATCAATCGAACCAATTATTTTCAGCTAATTATCAATATGTTACAATTATTAATATCCACCTCCTCATTTTTTAAATGCATATTGCAAATGACAAAACCAATGAACAAGCAAAATGCAAATCTGCAAAATGACACCGCTCACAAAAAAAACAGTCAAAAGTGGAAATAATGCTAGCTTAAGATCAAATAATCTATAACTTAGCATTTTTATTCCATAGGACATTCATATGGCATGGCTAGCAGATCCCAATGCTTGGATCGCATTAGTTACTCTAACGACACTTGAAATCGTACTGGGTATCGATAACATTATTTTTATCTCGATACTGGTCTCCCGTTTACCTGAACATCAAAGAGACAAAGGCCGAATTATTGGTCTCGCTCTGGCAATGGTCACCCGAATTTTACTGCTTCTTTCCCTCGCTTGGGTAATGAAACTCACCGCACCCTTTATCACTTTATTTGACCATGGCATATCGGGTCGCGATCTGATTTTACTCATCGGAGGGCTGTTTTTAATCTACAAAAGTACCACTGAGATACACGGCTGTTTAGAGGGACATCATGATGATATGCCAAAATCGAAAACCAGCAGTTTCCTCTCGGTATTAGTACAAATTGCCATTTTGGATATTGTGTTCTCACTCGACTCGGTGATCACTGCCGTTGGTATGGCGGACGATGTTGAAGTGATGGTATTGGCTATCGTTATTGCGGTTGGCTGTTCGCCATTTTAGACGAAAGAGCCAAACACCCAAGTAAAACAATGGCACAAATGTACAATCCAGATAC
>JAESQY010000079.1 GCA_016764915.1 Aliivibrio sp.
TCAGCGCCATCACCACCGGTGCCGACAATATCGGCGAAATCATATTCTGGGCTAGGGAACGCTTTGGCGTTGGCTCTTAAGGCTGTTGCGGCACCAGCAATCTCTTCAGGTGTTTCACCTTTTAGTTTCAATGCAGTTAATGCACTGGCGAGTAATACAGGATCTAACTCACCTTTGATGATGGTATCAAACAGGGTGTGACTCTCCTCTTTCGTCAGAGAGTTCGATTGATAGAGCTTGGTGAAAATGTTGGCAATTGTCTCATTCATATTACCATTCCTTCTGTTTGATTATCTGTGCAAGGGGGCGTTTCTGCCATGGCCCACTCTAACGTGTTGACTAACAGCTGAGCACCTTGAGTGGTTAAAATGGATTCTGGATGAAACTGAAAACCACAGACGCGATCAGCTTGATTCATTACTGCCATTGTCAAGCCATCTACATCGGCTATACACGCTAATGATGAGGGAACACTTGTTGCTACTAAAGAGTGATATCTGGCAATAGAGACTGGATTGGGCAGAGAATCAAAAATAGGGTGGTTGTTATGGGTCATCATTGAAGCTTTGCCATGAACGATCTCTCCAGCGCCCTCAACGGTTCCGCCATAAGCCTCAACAATGGCTTGATGACCAAGACAGATCCCGATGATCGGGGTTTTTCCTTTTAATTGTTGGATGAGTTGTGGCATACAACCCGCATCGGCAGGCGCTCCAGGGCCAGGTGAAAGTACGACTACTGGATTGATCAGCTCATTGAGAGAGTGTTCAATCACCGTTGCTGAAATGCTGTTGCGATAAATTGTGACCGGGTAACCTAATGACCGAAACTGATCAACAAGGTTATAAGTAAAGGAGTCAAAGTTATCCACTAAAACGATGTGAGCCATTATTTGATCTCCTGCTTAGATGAAGGGGCTAAGTGTGCTTTTTGGATTGCGCTGATCACCGCTTGTGCTTTACCGCGAGTTTCATCGGCTTCAGCTTGCGGTATTGAGTCATACACGACACCCGCGCCAGCTTGAACTTGAGCAACATCGTCTTCGACATAAGCGGCGCGAATGACAATACAGGTATCCATGTCACCACGACCCGTTAAGTAACCCACAGCACCGCCGTAACTACCACGTCGTGTTTTCTCAACATCACGTATCAGCTGCATGGCTCTGATTTTTGGTGCGCCGGTTAATGTGCCCATATTCATACACGCTTGATAGGCATGTAGAGCATCAAGATCAACACGAAGTTGACCCACCACTCGGGAAACAAGGTGCATTACGTGACTGTAACGGTCCACTTTTAAAAGGTCGGCGACATGGCGAGTACCTGCTTGACTGATGCGCGCGACATCATTACGCGCCAAATCAACTAACATCATATGTTCGGCTTGCTCTTTAACATCGCAGCGCAAATCCAGTTCTAATCGACCATCCAGATCGTTATTGATTGAACCATCGCTGTTTTTTCCACGATGACGAGTTCCAGCAATCGGATAGATCTCGACTTGATTGCTGTTAACACTATATTTCAGTGCACTTTCTGGAGAGGCACCAAATAGAGTAAATTGACTGTCTTTTAAAAAGAACATATAAGGACTTGGGTTTCCAATCTTCAACTCTTTATAAGCAGCGAGAGGAGAGGGACAGGGTAGGGTGAATCGACGAGAAGGCACCACTTGAAAGATGTCGCCGCTGACTACGTATTTTTTCAAATCAACGACAGTCTGGCAAAAATCTTTATCACTCACACTGGCTACGGGTTCACACGAAGCCAATGGTGTTGCTGCAGGTAATGTCAATGGTGTCATGCAAGACTCTTTGATCTCTTGCAGGCGTTGACATAATTCAGCGTAGTTATCGGCATAGTTATCACCACCAAATAAAGTACCTTGCAGGTGACCTTGCTCTTTTTGATGGACAATTACCAATAGAGTTTCGGCAATGTAAAAAAGATAATCTGGGCATCGATTGGTGGTTTGTGCATCACCTAAATCTTCAAATCCAGCGACCAAATCATAAGCAAACAGACCTCCAAAAAAGAGAGCTTCGTGTGGCATGCCTTCAACATCAAACGCGCTTTGAATCATACGTAGAGCATCAAAGGTGCTGGGTTGTTTTAGACGACTGTCTTCATCTAACTGCTGATTAATCTCAGGGAAAATAATAGTCAGCGTGTCCGCCGTTTTGTTAAACGCTAATGGAGCTTGGATGTGAGACTCAATCGTATCAAGTACATGATGACCATTGGCTGATAACGCTTCAAGGGTAACGTTTTTATCAAAGCAAACAATACGTACCGCGGCATCAACCAGCATCCAACTTTGAAGATTTTGTTTTGACTCAACTTCTGCGGATTCAAGTAATAGACTGAATGGCTTGTCGCCACAAACCGTATGGTAGAGATCAGTTGGGTCTGATACGTAAGGAACTTCAAGGCTATGCACTTCAAGTTGACCAATATCTAGTTTTGCACTCTTCACAACGTTCCTCGATACATAATTTGTTTAAATATAAACAGCTTCCGATGTAAAAATAATCGCACACTCTGTTTGGTGAGCCTACAGATTCGCTTATCTGCCTGATAGTAATGTGTAGTCACTACGGAAGTGATTACTTTTATACCACTTATTTTAATCGTAAAAAAACCCGCAATAATAAGCGGGCTTGAGTTTATGCGTTAAATTGATACACACACTAACCCAAGCGGCAGTGCCACCAACGAATAATAGAGATGATGTCATTGAGAACAATAGTTGCGTGTTGTTGTTTCAGTAGTGTTAACATACCGTATCCTCAAAATTAATATCCGTTGATTTGTGTACTAGTAGACTGATACGCGGAGTAAAAGTCAAGAAAAATATGAGAATTGATTTACATAGCCATACCACCGCCTCTGATGGCAGACTGTCTCCACAACAATTAGTAGAGAGGGCGGTTGAGTTTGACATTGATGTTTTAGCGATAACTGACCATGACACGATTAATGGATTGGCAGAAGCACGACAAACCATTATCGATAATCAATATTCACTTGAGTTGGTTAATGGTATTGAGATCTCCACGCTTTGGAGCAATAAGGACATTCATGTTGTGGGTTTAAATATTGACCCTGAACATCCAGCATTAGTTGAATTGATTGAGTCTCAAAATAATAAGCGTAGAGATCGAGCAGAAACAATGGCGGATAGATTGGAGAAAGCAGGTTGCGAAGGTGCTCTTGCAGGCGCTCTTGCGGTGGCCAATGGTGCGTCAATAACGCGATCTCATTTTGCTAAGTGGCTGGTTGACCAAGGTTATGCGAAAACTATGCAAGCCGTTTTTAAGAAATATTTGACACGTAATAACCCTGGGTATGTTCCTCCTATGTGGTGTTCAATGAGTGAAGCTGTGTCTGCAATTCATCAAGCGGGTGGACAAGCAGTACTGGCCCATCCCGGAAGGTATCAGCTAACTGCAAAGTGGATAAAACGATTAATTACTGCTTTTGTTGAAGCAAAAGGGGACGCGATGGAGATCGCTCTGCCACAACAATCTCAGCAAGAGAGGCGAACCCTTGCGGATTATGCGATATACTATCAACTACTTGTTTCCCAAGGTTCTGATTTTCATTATCCTTCCCCATGGACAGAACTTGGCAGGAACTTGTGGCTGCCATCAGGTGTAGAGCCTGTATGGAAAGAGTGGCCACTCTCTCAAAGTAATCAAGAACTATCTGAGTCTTAGCTAAAGACTTACCTCTGCCGTCACAGGAGGACGAATGAGCCAATTTTTTTATGTACACCCTGAAAATCCTCAGGCACGATTAATCAGCCAAGCTGTCGCCATTATTCGTAATGGTGGCGTGGTTATCTATCCAACCGACTCCGGTTATGCATTAGGCTGTCAACTTGAAAACAAACAAGCTTTAGAGCGTATTTGTCGAATTCGTAAATTGGATGAGAAACATAATTTTACTTTGTTGTGTCGCGACCTTTCTGAAATTGCTGTTTATGCGCGAGTTGACAACAGTGCTTTTCGATTGCTTAAGCAGAACACGCCGGGGCCTTATACGTTTATTTTTAAAGGGACCAAAGAGGTTCCACGTCGATTAATGAATCCGAAACGTAAAACCATCGGATTTCGTGTTCCAGACAATCGTATTGCACTTGATTTACTCGAGGCGTTGGGTGAGCCATTAATGTCGACCACGTTGATTCTTCCTAACAATGAAGTGGCAGAATCGGATCCTGAAATTATTCGAGATGAGCTTGAACATGCGGTTGATGTGATTTTAAATGGGGGATATTTAGGAGAGCAACCCACCACAGTGATCGATTTCAGTGATGGTGAAGTTATTGTACGTCGTGTGGGCTCAGGCGATCCATCGCCTTTTGAATAAAACATGAATTATCACGAAAATAGGTATTCAATGCGGCTACTTTTTGCGATAATTGTCGGCTGCTCCTGATTTTGTAAAATCACAATCAAAAGCAACGAAATTATCTCAATATTATGCCAAGTGCACTCGACGCCTGTGAAGGCGACAAAGGAAAAAAATGAGCGAAAAGTTACAGAAAGTTTTAGCAAGAGCTGGTCACGGTTCTCGTCGTGAATTAGAAGGTTTAATTCAAGCCAAACGTATCAGTGTTAATGGTCAAATATCCCAGTTAGGTGATCGTTTTGAAGACCTGAATGCGATTATTCGTATCGATGGCCACACCGTTTCTGTAAAGGCCTCTGAAGACGTTGTCTGCCGAGTCTTGGCATATCATAAACCAGAAGGTGAACTGTGTACTCGTCATGACCCTGAAGGTCGCCGTACCGTATTTGATCGACTGCCGAAAGTGGTCGACTCTCGGTGGGTATCTGTAGGTCGCCTTGATGCCAATACCGCTGGTCTACTTTTATTTACCACTGATGGTGAACTGGCAAACCGCCTAATGCACCCTAGCCGTATGGTACAGCGCGAATATATGGTTCGTGTCTTTGGTGAGATTAACGAGCAGATGATTCGTAACGTCACTCAAGGTGTTAAACTTGAAGATGGTATGGCTCGATTTGAAGACGTTGTCTATGCAGGCGGAGAGGGTATGAATCATACTTTCTACGTGGTGATTAATGAAGGGCGTAACCGTGAAGTTCGTCGTTTATGGGAATCACAAGATGTGGTTGTCAGCCGTCTGAAACGTGTTCGATATGGTGAAATCTATTTAGAGAAAAAATTGCCGCGTGGTGGTTGGACTGAGCTTGAACTTAAAGACGTGAACTACTTGCGTGAGATGGTAGATTTAGCGCCTGAGAAAGAGACGATGATTGCCCTTGATGCTGAATCAAGAAAGCGTGAAAAAGCGCGTGGACAGAAAATTCGTCGTGCCGTAAAGCGTCATGAAGATCGTGTTGCTGAAGATAGCAAAGGTCGTCGTGGCCGTAATCGCCGTAGTACCGGAGGCAATCTTGTTGCCCAAGGTAAAAAACCGGGTACAGCAGGTTCAGGTAAGCCATCAGCAGGCAAACCAAGTGGTTCTCGTGGTAAACCTTCTGCATCAAAACCGAATAACAAACGCAGTTCTGGTGTAACCAAAACTCGTCAGCGATAAGTAAAATCGTATGCAATAAAAAAGAGCACTTAAGCGCTCTTTTTTCATTTTTAAACTATGACTATTTTGGTTGTGCATCAATGCACTCACCATTAACGGTAATACTTTCTGGTGCCATCAAATAGACATACAGTGGCATTATTTCGGCCGCGGTTTTCAGTTGACGTGCATCTTCAGCTGGAAAGGCTTGGGCGCGCATTCTGGTGCGAGTGCCACCTGGATTAATTGCATTGACTCTTACTTTGCTGTTGCTCAACTCATCAGCAAGAATTTGCATCATGCCTTCTGTAGCAAATTTAGACATCGAGTAAGCTCCCCAAAAAGCACGACCTTGATGACCTACGCCTGATGAAGTGAACAGTATACGAGCGTCATTGGATTTATGCAGGACGGGCAGCAGAGCTTGTGTCATTAAGAACTGTGATTTTACATTAATTTGCATCACTTCATCGAACATGCTCTCTTCGAGTTGATCAAAAGGGCTGATGATACCAAGGGCTCCGGCGTTATGAAGTAATCCATCTAATTGACCAAATTGACCTTCGATGGTATCAGCCATATCGAAGTAATTTTTTTTGGTTGCCCCTTTTAAATCTAAAGGTACGATAGTCGGCTCAGGGTAACCTGCTGCCACTATCTCATCATATACAGCTTCAAGTTTTGAGACAGTTCGGCCAAGTAAGATAACAGTCGCACCATGTTGTGCGTAGCTGAGCGCAGCTTGTTTACCAATACCATCACCCGCTCCGGTGACTAAAATAGTGCGATCTTTGAGTGTATTTGTGGCAACTTGATAATCCACTTAACATTTCCTTGTAAATATTTATTAGAATAACAGCCGAATTGGGTACAATACACCAATTAGAGTAATAGAGGATACGACATTGGAATTTTTGTTTGATTACGGTCTTTTTTTGGCCAAAGTAGCGACGGTTGTCATTGCGATTATCGCGGTATTGGTATTAACCAAATTAGCAAGCGGTAAAAATAGTGCGGCAAAAGGTGAGTTAGAAATTACTGATTTAAGTGCACAATACAAAGAGACAGTTTCAGAATTTGAAAATCACCTGTTTGATGAGTCGTTATTAAAAGTAAAACACAAAACAGAAAAGAAAGCGGCAAAAGAGAAAGAAAAAGCCGAACAAAAAGAGCTAAAAAAATTGATAAAGTCTGGTGAAATAGAGATTAAGCGAGATGCCAGACTATTTGTTCTCGACTTTAAAGGCAGTATTGATGCTAAAGAAGTTGCGTCACTGCGTGAAGAAGTGACGGCCATATTAGCTGTTTCGATTGAAGGTGATGAAATTTTACTTAGATTAGAAACCGGTGGCGGTATGGTTCATGCTTATGGTCTTGCTTCTTCTCAGCTTGATCGGATTAAAGCCGCGGGTATCAAATTAACTATTTCAGTGGATAAAGTGGCGGCGAGTGGCGGTTATATGATGGCCTGTATTGCGGATTCAATTATTGCAGCACCTTTTGCCATTGTGGGATCAATTGGTGTGGTTGCGCAGTTGCCAAACTTCAATAAGTTACTGAAAAACAATCACATTGAGTTCGAACAATTAACTGCTGGTGAGTACAAACGAACGTTAACTATGTTTGGTGAAAACAGTGATAAAGCCCGCGAAAAATTTCAACAAGAGCTAGAAGAGACACATGGCTTATTCAAAGATTTTATTCATGAACGCCGTCCGGAACTTGATTTGGAAAAAGTGGCCACTGGTGAGCACTGGTTTGGCAAACAGGCTTTAGAATTGGGATTGATTGACAGTATCAGAACTAGTGATGAATATGTCACCAATGCCTGTAAAGGACGTGAAGTATTAGCGATTCATTACGTTAAAAAGAAAAAATTAGCTGATAAGTTAGCCGGTGCAGCTGCGCAATCGGCGGACAGTGTATTGATGAAATTGATCAGTCGTGGACAAAGACCCATATTGTAAATAGTGACACGAATCAAGTACCGTTCATTTAGCCGCCTTTGAGCGGCTTTTTCATCCCACAAAAGTAGAATGGGGTTGATAACTATTCGTATTTAATCTAATATTGAGCTAAATGATTTTAGTGGTTGAACGATTATGTATGTGTGTATTTGTCATGCTGTTACGGACAGAAATATCGAAAATGCTGTCGATAATGGTGCGGTAACAATGAAACAGCTTACTAAGGAGCTTAAAGTTGGCTCGCAGTGTGGTCAATGCTGCACATGTGCAAAAAAGGTATTAAATAAACGACTGTATCAAATCGCTGAAGCTCAACCTGCCGTAGCATAAAACGAGTTCCCAACTTAGATTAAATTCCCTTCGATCCGCTTTATCTCTACTTTTCATATCCATAGACATAACTCAATAAAATATGAATGATAATGAGAGTAATTTGCTTTCTAAGTTATTCTTTTTAAAAGATTGCTCCCATCTTTGATTTCCCTCAAACCTTGTTGCTTTATTCATCGACGACTATATTTAAATAGATCAGTCGCAATAACAAGGAGCGAAAATGAAAGGCAAGGTGAGCGTATTAATTTGTTTAAATCAAATGCTGACTTTAGAGCTGACCTCAATCAATCAATTTTTTTTACATGCCCGCATGTTTAAAAACTGGGGCTTGCAAGAGCTTGATGAGAAAGCGTACAAAAAGTCAATCATAGATATGAAGCAAGCTGATGATTTAATTGAAAGGATACTGTTTCTTGAAGGTCTGCCAAATTTGCAGCAACTGGGCAAATTACGTATTGGAGAGCACACAGCAGAGATGCTTTCGTGCGATTTAGATTTTGAAGCCGAACAGATTGCAGCACTGCGAGTAGCGATTGCACTGTGTGAAAATGAAGAAGACTATGTGAGTCGTGAGCTTTTAGAAAAAATATTAGAAGCTGAAGAGGACCATGTGGATTGGATTGAAGCTCAACAGTATCTCATCGGCAATGTTGGTATTGAAAATTATCAACAATCGATGATGGAGGATTAACATGCAAGGCAAACAGTTGGTCATCGACCATTTAAATAAACAATTAACGCTTGAATTAACCTCAATGGACCAATATCTTGCTCACTCAAAGATGTATGAAGATTGGGGGATAGAGAAATTACATGAGAAATTGTCCCACGAATATGAGGAAGAGCTCGGGCATGCAAAACGTTTAGCTGAACGTATCCTGTTTCTTGAGGGCAGAGCCGATACTGTATCACGGGCCACCGTTCATATTGGTAGTAACGTAAAAGAGATGCTAGAAAACGATCTCAATGCAGAGCGAGAGGTCGCCGCGAGTTTGAGATCAATCATTGGCATTTGTGAACGTGAACAAGATTATGTTAGTAGAGAAATACTGGAAGATCTTCTTGATGATACAGAGATGGATCATATCTATTGGTTGGAGCAACATTTAGGCTTGATTGATAAGATTGGGTTGCAAAACTACATTCAATCTCAAATGGGCGGCAAGTAGCTATCAGTGAAATGAAATGAGCCAGTTGCTGAAAATTAACTGTTCAGATCAACTGGCTATTTTATGTTTAAGACAGAGTGAACTCTTTAGACATGTGATGGGCTAAATATTTAAACATATTGAATACGGCGGTGGTTTTCTCTGTCGGTAAGCCTTGTTCCGATAAAAAATAATCCCCTTTAAATATTAAGACTTCATCTCTCTCCTCTACACGGGTTGCTCTCATTCCCTCAAGGTAGTTTTCATGCTCTTGAATAATTTGGTTGGCGATCATGAGGATATCAAATTCAGAGATCTTCTTTTTGTTGGTCATGGGCTATCTACATAAAATTAATGATTGTAATGAGAAGTGTAAACAGCCGAGTGTTCAACTTCAAACAGAATTGCTCTTTTCTAAAATAAAACTGAGCAAAATGAAAAAATAGTGTGATGTAATGCAAGTTTCATACACATTAAATGGCAGACCCTCTATTACAGTGACTAAGATACCGCATAAATTTTCCTGTTATTAGCCTAAAAATGTTGCATTTGGTTAATGTGTCAGTTAAAAACGAATCAATTTATCTCTTTTCTTGAAAAATAAGTTGATCTTGAGTTAGAGTCGCACGATATTGAATTAAGGTTACTGCGTCAGTTGGATGCATGTGATGGAATTATTGCGTTGTTGAAAGTACGAGGGCGTCAGCGAATTTATGGGTAAATCTCTAGTTATAGTGGAGTCACCAGCCAAGGCAAAAACAATTAATAAATACCTTGGAAAAGACTTCATTGTTAAATCCAGTGTCGGTCATGTACGCGATTTACCGGTTGGTGCAAGTAATAATGGAAAAAAAGCGACGCCAATTTCCACTAAGGGAATGAGCGTAGAAGAGAAGGCTAAACTAAAAGCCAAAAAAGATCGAAAGTCACTGATCAATAAAATGGGCGTTGACCCATACAATAGCTGGGAAGCGAATTATCAAATACTTCCTGGTAAAGAAAAAGTGGTTGCTGAACTGCAGAAATTGGCCGAAGACGCAGATTATGTCTATCTCGCAACCGATTTGGACCGCGAAGGGGAAGCCATTGCTTGGCACCTGCGGGAGATCATTGGTGGTGATAAAAAAAGATATAAGCGTGTCGTTTTTAATGAAATTACCCAAAATGCCATTCAACAAGCATTTGAAACTCCAGGTGAATTAAACCTTGATGGGGTTAATGCTCAGCAAGCACGTCGATTTTTGGATCGAGTTGTTGGCTTTATGGTCTCTCCGCTATTGTGGAAAAAAGTGGCTCGTGGTCTTTCTGCAGGTCGTGTTCAATCTGTTGCTGTTAAAGTGTTGGTGGAACGTGAGCGCCAAATTAATGCCTTCATCCCGGAAGAGTTTTGGGATATTCATGCTGATACCTTAACTGCGGATAAAGAAAATTTCCGACTTCAAGTCGCCCAAAAATCTGGCGTAGCATTCAAGCCGCTTAATAAAGCGGACGCTGATAGCACAGTATCTGTGCTTGAGCGAGCACAATATGAAGTGTGTAAACGTGAAGATCGTCCAACGAAAAGCAAACCTTCAGCTCCTTATATCACCTCTACGCTGCAACAAGCGGCGAGTACTCGTTTAGGTTACGGTGTTAAAAAAACCATGATGCTTGCACAGCGCTTGTATGAAGGTGGCTATATCACTTATATGCGTACTGACTCGACCAACTTAAGCAAAGATGCCGTTGAGGCCGCTCGTGAGTTTATTGGCAGTGAGTATGGCGATAACTATCTTCCACCTGCTGCGCTGGTTTATAGCAGCAAAGGAAATGCTCAAGAGGCGCATGAGGCAATACGACCTTCAGATGTTGAAGTGAAATCGGATGACTTGCAGAAAATGGATCCTGATGCACACAAACTGTACAGTTTGATTTGGAATCAGTTTGTCGCATGTCAGATGGTTCCCGCTCAATATGATTCAACTACGGTGAGCGTAAAAGCAGAAGAGTATACGTTAAAAGCTAAAGGACGAATTCTACGTTTTGATGGTTGGACTCGTGTTCAGCGTCCAATGGGAAAAAATGAAGACCAAATTCTTCCTGCAATACAAGTGGGCGATACTTTATCATTAATCACCATAGACCCTAAACAACACTTCACTAAGCCACCAGCGCGCTTCACAGAGGCTGCATTGGTTAAAGAGTTAGAGAAGAAAGGCATTGGCCGACCTTCCACGTATGCATCTATCATATCGACCATTCAAGATCGTGGTTATGTGCGTGTTGAACAGCGCCGATTTTATGCTGAAAAAATGGGTGAAATTGTTACTGACCGTTTAGATCAGAGTTTTTCTGAATTAATGGATTATGACTTTACTGCGCACATGGAAGGGGATCTTGACCAAATTGCTGAAGGACATGAGAACTGGAAAGATGTGCTCGACAAATTTTTCTCAAAATTTACCGACAAACTGAAAACGGCTGAGCTTGATGAAGCTGAAGGTGGCATGTTACCAAATAACATTGTAGAGACTGATATTCAGTGTCCTACGTGTGAACGTAACATGGGAATCCGTACGGCATCTACTGGTGTGTTTTTAGGTTGTTCTGGTTATGCCTTGCCGCCTAAAGAGCGTTGTAAGAAAACCATTAACCTTGGAGATGAAGAGGGCGTAATCAATGTGCTTGAAGAGGATGTAGAAACAGCCGCTTTACGTGCTAAAAAACGTTGCCCGAAATGTGAAACGGCAATGGATGCTTACCTGATTGACCAAGATCGCAAATTGCATGTTTGTGGTAACAACCCGAATTGTGATGGTTACGTAGTCGAGCACGGTGAGTTTAAAGTTAAAGGCTACGATGGACCTATTGTCGAATGTGATAAATGTGGTTCGGATATGGAGCTTAAAAACGGGCGTTTTGGTAAGTATATGGATTGCACATCCGAAGAGTGTAAAAATACGCGCAAGATCCTCAGAAATGGCGATGTTGCGCCACCTAAAGAGGATCCGGTGCATTTGCCAGAACTGACGTGTGAGAAGTCTGACGCATATTTTGTGCTTCGTGATGGCGCTTCTGGTCTTTTCTTAGCAGCAAGTACTTTTCCAAAATCTCGAGAAACCCGTGCTCCTTTGGTCTCTGAGTTAGTGCGTTTTAAAGACCGTATTTCTGAGAAGTTTATTTATCTAACATCGGCACCGCAGAAAGATCCAGATGGATTACCTGCTGTGATTCGCTTTAGCCGAAAATCTAAAGAGAACTACGTCCGTAGCGAAGTTGATGGTAAACCGACAGGTTGGACTGGGCTCTACATTGACGGTAAGTGGGTGATTACGGATAAGCGTAAAAAGCCTAAAAAAGATGAAAAGTAGAAATAATTCAGCGAATGAATATTAAAAAAGAGCAACCTAACTGGTTGCTCTTTTTTGTTTTGATATTGCCCACAGAAACTAAGTTAGTTTAACAACAAATATCTAAGATATCGTATAAATAGGACTATTATTAGTAAAGTAGTTAAGAATGTTTTTTGACCTTATTACATAATTTCGTATTTCAAGAGCGAGTTATTATGCAAAAAATAGTTTGGCTTTTTGTGTGTGCTTCAATGGTAATTAGTGGTTCAGCATTGGCTGAAGAGCAAGCTGAACAGACAAAAACAAAGTTAGGTTGGAGTGTATTAGTCGGGTTCGCTAATACTAAAATTGAGTACGAAGAACACGACTCAAAGATTGAAGATATCTCCTTACACCTTGGTGGTGGTTATCGTGTTAGTCGCTTTTTTTCGATTGATCTAGACTATTACCGGATAGATACTGAAGAGGATAAATCGGATGTTTTTTTGTCTCAATCATCACTCTCTGCTCGAGGGATCTGGCCAATTTCTGACTCTTTTGAGCTGTGGGGAAAAATGGGGTTTGTCTACGGAGAGTATAAAGTTACGCATGATATTAACCCGACAGCAAAAGGAGATGAAACTTCGATTGTCTCCGCTATTGGTGCCGATTATTTCGTGACCCCATCAATTTTTATTCGCGCTGAATATTCAAATCACAACTATGAAGATATCTCTGGGGATACGTTAGGTATTAATCTGGGTTATCTTTTCTAAACTGACGATTAGATAGGTAAACCGCTATGAAAACGAAAATTGTCGTCAGGACGGTTAATCAGATCAGCTTCAGCTGTGGCTAAAGCAGCAACTCGCTCAGAGATATCATTTTCACCAGCGACATCTTGTGCCAACTGTAAATAGTCTTGGTAATGACGAGCTTCTGAGCGTAGCAGAGAGATGTAAAATTGCTTTAATTCATCGTCTAAATGCGGCGCTAATTTGGCAAAACGCTCACACGAACGAGCTTCTATCAGCGCTCCGATAATGAGTTTATCAATCAATGCAGCAGGCTCGTAAGTTCTCACTTGTTTCATCAGTCCTTTAGCATAAGTACCAGCTGATAAGCTGTAATACTCTATATCTCGACTGCCCATGATTTCGAGTACTTGTTCGAAATGATGAAACTCTTCTTTGATTAAACGTACCATTTTTTCAATTAAATCTTGTCCGTAAACGACATTTTCCTTGGCGGTTAGCGCCGCACTTTGCATTCGTTTCTTTTCTGGGAATACAGTATCAAGCTGTTTGCGATAGACATAATCTTCATAAGGCTTGGACCACTCAAGCAGTGTCGCACCACTCTCTTTGTCAATTGCGTATTTTCGGATTAACCACATCGCGGTTTGGCTTGCCTTTAATTCACAATTACAGTGGTCTACAAGCAATGTGGTGAGGTTTTCAGGCCTTTTGGCAAGCTCTATCCATTCATCAGGAGTCTCACAGTGTAAGAAGCTATGGACTGGTGCAAGGAGCTCATGAATCATGTTCTGTTCTGTATTCATAAAAATATTATCGCTAAATTGAAAAAGGCTGCAATATGCAGCCTTAAATTATAATTGATGAGAAATTACCATTTTTTCTTAGGCTGGAATAGTACGTCTATTTCATCATCTTTTTCTTCTTCAGTAATGGCATCATCGCGCTCTTTTTTCGATTTATTATTAAGTTCATCAAGCATTGACTCTAAATGGGTTCGCGCTTTATTAGAGTAAGAGTCATTTTTGACGGTTAATGCATCGATGCCTTTTTTCAGCAGCTGTTTGGCTGTACCTGATTGGCCACGAGAAATAGCATCTTTAGAGCGTTTAATCACATTTTCGATATTGATTCGAATTTGAAATGTTTCCAATCGTGCATTTTCAGTGACAAAGACTTGAGTGTTGACTCGTCCTTTCTTATGTTCGGCGCGTAAGATCTCTCTTAATCTCTTCACTAATTTTAACATGTTGATTGCTTGTTGGTCATTAGTCGGCGATTTAAAAGAGGTGCTATCACCGCCAGCATAATTGTTTTGCAGTTGATCAAACTGGCTCTGCATGTTTATCATACGTTGCTCATAAGATTTATTATTGGGTACTAAGTCTGAAATGGCTCTCAATGCATCGAGTATTCTTTGATTAAGACACAGTAGCAACTCTTTGCTAAAAGGGAATTGATGAGCATTGCCGATCAATTCTTCAGTGGTTTCAATAATTGCATTATATTTGGCCGTCTCCTGCTTTTTGGCAGATTCAATTCGACCGCGATACTGAACAATAATATTGTAACCAATGATTAAGGCGAAAAGCAGGCCGATTAATCCAACTAATAAAGCTATATTCATATGAAACGTCTACATCCCATGCAGTTAGTGCAATATAATAGAATACACTATCAAGTATATACGCGGTAGTTGTTAATGTTGATTTAGATAACGTCTTGAAAGTTTAGTTGATACTATTTCTGTTAACCTTGATATTTAATCCAAATAATTGTTTCAATATGAGATAAAGACGTCGTTACTTATAGAATAATCAAGAAAATCTGCTTAAATTTTGTTACTTTAGCTAAATATGTCAGTTTTGATGACGTGCATCAATGAAGGGTGATGAGGTAAAAATGAAATTACAACAGCTTAGGTACATAGTAGAAGTTGTTAACAATAATTTGAATGTATCCTCAACTGCAGAGAACCTTTACACCTCTCAACCTGGGATCAGCAAACAAGTTCGCCTTTTAGAAGATGAGCTCGGCGTACAAGTTTTTGAGCGTAGCGGCAAGCACCTTACTAAGGTGACGCCTGCAGGCTTGGATATTGTGCGTATTTCAAGGGAGATTCTTTTTCGTGTTGAGAGCATTAAAGCGGTTGCGAGTGAACATACCCATCCAGATATTGGAACGTTAAATATTTCTACCACTCACACTCAAGCTCGTTATGCACTTCCAGATGTCATTAAAGGCTTTACCGCTAGATATCCACGAGTAAGCTTAAATATGCATCAAGGCACCCCAAGCCAGATGTCTGACTCTGTTGCTAAAGGTACGGCGGATTTTGCCATCGCGACTGAAGCGCTTCACCTTTATCATGATGCAGTTATGCTTCCTTGTTATCATTGGAATCGCTCGATTGTTGTGCCTAAAGATCACCCTCTGGCACAGATGAAAAACGTCACTATAGAGGACCTTGCAAGTTACTCTTTGGTGACTTATGTGTTTGGGTTTACTGGCCGTTCTGAGTTAGATGACGCATTTGATAAGTCCGGACTTACTCCTAAAATTGTGTTTACTGCGACCGATGCTGATGTAATTAAAACCTACGTTAGGTTAGGTATCGGTGTGGGTGTGATAGCAAGTATGGCTATTGATCCTGTGATGGACTCTGATTTGGTCGCTATTGACGCAAGCCATATTTTTAAAGCAAGCACCACCAATATAGGCTTTAGAAAAGGCACTTTTCTGCGGACTTATATGTATGACTTTATGGAACGTTTTGCGCCGCACCTTACAAAACCTGTGGTTGAACAAGCCGTTGCTTTAAAGAACAACGAAGAGATCGTTGAAATGTTTAAAGAGATAGTTCTTCCAATTCGATAATTGTAATTAACATTTGTATGAAAACCTCTACAATGACGCTGCATTGTATGAGGTTTTTTTATGCATAATCGTTTTCATTCATTAGATTTAATTCTATCCCAATACAGGTCACTGTGGCAGGTATCTCTTTATAATCACCTAGATTACCCGTGGCGTGACAGTTTTCCTTATTTATGCCAATGGCTTGACGAGATGAGTGATGAGCAGGTATGTCAATTTAAAAACGATCCTAAAAGGTTGTCAAAAAGTATCACTCCTTGGATTGAAGAAGCAGAAGAACTCAATGCTTTGTCACACGTTCCGGCAGCAAAACATCGAAAGGTGACCTCGTTACGTGGCATTGAAACGGGCATTCCTGGGCGTAAGTGGCAGCAAATTGAATCTTTTGTTGCCAGTATTGATACCCACAAAGATAACTGGTTAGAGTGGTGTGCTGGTAAAGGGTATTTGGGACGTCTATTGGCCACACAAAACGCCAGATCAGCAGTGACGAGCATAGAGTGGCAATCGAACTTATGCCATGAAGGTCAAACCTATGCCGATAAACATCATCTAAACATGACCTTTATTGAGGCGGATGCTTTAATAAGTCAGAGTCAACAGTATGTTGAAAAAGATCAACACGCTGTTGCTTTACATGCCTGTGGAGATTTACATACTCAACTGTTGCACTTAGCGATCAACGCCGCTACCGAGCAGGTATCGATTTCACCATGTTGTTATCATTTAACCTCAGCTGAAAAATATATTCCGTTGTCAAAAACTGCACAATCTACTGCACTTGAGTTGACGAAGCGTGATTTACGACTGCCTCTACAAGAGACGGTGACTGCAGGAAAGCGAACTCAACGTCATCGGTTATTGGAGGTGAGCTATCGGCTGGGTTTTGATTTGCTTCAGCGGTCGATATTTAATAACCAGCACTACTTATCTGTTCCTAGTATAAAAAAATCGTTACTTGCTAATGGATTCGAATTTTTTTGTGTATGGGCGGCGAAACAAAAGTGTTTAGAACTGCCTAATAATCTCGACTTTGATCACTGGTTAAAACAAGGTGAAAAGAGATCAAAACTTGTTGATAGAATGGACTTAGTCCAGTTGATTTTTAAGCGCCCTCTAGAATTGTGGCTTGTTCTGGATAGAGCTCTTTATCTGCAAGAGTCTGGTTACACGGTCAATGTTGCTACATTTTGTGAACGTCAGTTCACTCCACGAAACATTCTTATCAACGCGAAGAGGAGCCATTTAGCATGGAATTAACTGTCTATATTGCGATGGGATTGATTTTTGTCGGCTCGTTTATCCAAAGCTCAATTGGTTTCGGACTGGCGATTGTGGCAGCACCAATTTTATATCAAATATCCCCTGATTATGTACCCGCACCGATAACTATCGTTGCTCTTTTTCTTTCATTGATTAATGCCTATAGAAATAAAGCTAACATCTCTTTAGATGGTCTTTGGATGGCGATCATCGGTAGGGTTCCCGGAACCGTTGCGGGTGGGGCATTACTGTTATTGGTTGATAACAATACTCTTTCTTTATGGTTAGGCACTATGGTTCTGATTGCTGTTGGGATTAGTTTATTGCCAATTAGAATTGCTCCAACCCCGAAAAAGATGATGGCCGCCGGATTTTTCTCTGGGTTTATGGGGACAAGTTCTGGGATAGGCGGACCTCCGATGGCGCTGCTGCTACAGCATCAAGAGGGTCATTTGGTACGAGCAAATCTTTCCGCCTTTTTTGTGGTGAGTTGTATATTATCGTTAGCAGCACAAGCCCCGATTGGCTATATGACGATGCATCACTTTATGTTGTCACTACCGCTCTTGCCTGCATCACTGTTGGGTTATGTTGTTGCTATGTTCTTTATTGATAAACTTCCAAAGGAGAAAGTGAGAGCGGCTTCGTTAATTATTTGCACTATTTCTGGAGCAACTGCTATCTTAACCGTGTTGATATAGGGGTGACTTAAGCTCTTTCTTTACTCTAGAATTTTAGTTTAACTTGCATTCCAATAAATTGGTTATCAAAAGGGGCCCCAGCATCTAAGGCGTAGCTAGCGGCTTCTTGATTATTAAACCAAGGTGAATAGCTCATATTCACTTCCGCCTCTTCGCCCCACATACCCGTTACCCAGTAATGAATGTGTCCAACGGGGTTGAGCAGAAACAGACTAACATCACCGAGGGTATCTGAACCCATCACCTCTCCACCATCGGCAACAATATCTTGCTCTGCACGAAACATCACTTCACCAACAACAGCGCCGAAAAAAGGAGTAACAAATAGATCTTGTATGGAAGGCATTTCAGCAAAAGCTTCTACACCATACTCCCAAAAGAAAGTAGACATGGTGGCGGAATATAGAAATGACTCGAATTCATTAAAACCGGAGTGTCGCGCAGCGGTATAGTAAACACCACCAAAATAGGGGTGCATCACGTAGTTTAAGAAGTGCTCATCTTTATCCCAAACAGGTCCAGCTTTGACGTTATCTTTCCATTTTGAACCTAACTGACTAAGGTCTCGGTCATCTTCGTCCCATTTGGTGATACTTTCAGGGAGTAGTGTCATCAAACCAACGGTAGCAACACTTAATCCTAAGATAGTATAAGACTGACCAAGCAGGTAATCCCAATCCCGACCGTCAGCAATCTCTAAGTAGCGAGGTATATTGTTAGTATCAATGTCCGGAGTCGGTGCAGGCGGTTTTGAACCGTCAAAGTAGTACGTTGAACTGTCTGTAAAATTTGCGCAGTAATTACTGTAGATATCACCGGTACAGTCCACTTGGTAGGAGAATTCTATGTGATTATTACTGCTGGTAGCGAATGTAGACGTCGAGAGTGTGCATCCCAGCAATAGTGCCGTAAGTTGTTGCTTACTCACAGGTTTAGCCTCTAATAGATATGTTTTAGATGAATAGCTGATCGAGCTCGCAATTATCCACTAAATGATGGCAGATGTAAAAATATATATGGTTTATAAATAGATGTAGTAATGTCGCTAATTTGGCAATGTTACAAACTTGGTGAAAGTGACAGTAGATTTTTGTAAAAATAACAAAAATCACATCACTTGTGTTGTGTTAAATTATACTGATATCAATGATTCATACGCAAAGGGGAGTTGTATGTTGAAGATTGCAATGATTAGCACTGGGGAAGAGGTTCTTTATGGAGATATCGTCGACACCAATGCCGCTTGGTTATCTAGAATATTATATCAATATGGCTTTTCTATTACACATCGTTCTACTATTGGCGATAATGTTGATGCTATTCAACAAGAGATATCTAGCTTAAGTCACGACTACGACATTGTTATTGTCAATGGTGGTTTAGGACCGACAACGGATGATCTGAGTACCACCGCTGCGGCCAAAGCGGCTGGGGTAGGGATTATCCTCTCCCCACTTTGGTTAGAAAGAATGCAGGTGCGATTTGCCGAATTAGGCAGAGATATGCCACAATCGAACTTAAAACAAGCGATGCTTCCAGAAGGTGCCAGTTTAATTGACAATCCTATTGGGACTGCTTGTGGTTATCACATGAAGCTTAATCGAGCCACACTGTTTTTCACCCCTGGTGTGCCGAGTGAGTTTACCTTGATGGTTGAAGAGCAGATCTTACCTCGTTTACAGCAGTGGTATACAAAGGTTGAAGCAAAGGAGTGCAGTCGGCTTTTCACGTTTGGTCTTTCTGAGTCAGGTATTAATGATCAATTAGCTGATATTGCACTGCCCATTGAGTATGAAATTGGCTATCGCTCATCATTACCTTTTATTGAAGTTAAACTGTTTGGCCCAAAAAATGATGACAAAAGAATGGGTTTGCTAGAGGTTATCTACGGTAAATTAAGTGATAATGTAGTTAGTGTGGATGAGCCAATGTTGAATAATGTTGGAGAACTGCTTTCTGAATTGTCATTGAAAATCACGATTGCTGAACAAGCGACAGGCGGCTGGTTAACTAGCTGGGTTCACGAAAATGAAAAATTTAGAACGGCGTTAAAACAGGGTTGGGTTCTATCTCAACAAGTGGAGCAAAATTTAGCAGATCAAGATCCACTGGCGGCGTCATTGGCCTTAGCCGCGGCTACTAGAGAGCGAACTCAAACTGATATTGGATTAGCTTCTGGGCCAATAAATGATGGTACAGTGGCGGTGGCATTATCAACAGCGTATGGAGAGTGGGGGCAGTTAGTCTCATTACGACGTGATTATGACTACAATGATTTACGATGTGTTGTCTCTGCACTGATGCTAGATATGCTTCGGCGTTGCCTTGAGAGGGAGCCGATATTTGGTCACTATGAATCGATTAAGCGTTTGTCGGAGATATATGTGCCTCCGACAGAGATTTAAGCCTGTATTTTTACAACTTCAAATTTCACATTTTCAATATAAACATCCGTTTTTGCTCTGCATGAACAGGGCAAAATCTCACCTTCGTTTAAAAAGGCGAGAGGCGATTGATTATATTCAACCTCACCTGAAATTAATGTACAGCGACACGCACCACAATGACCATCTCTGCAGTGGTACTCCGCTCGAATGCCATTGACCTCCATGGTCTCTAACAGAGTGCTGTGTTCTCCGTGCGTATTCAGCGTCGTTATACGATTAATGTGAAGTTTCATTACAGTTCGAAATCCTCAAGATCGTCTATATTGACTTCATTATCGATTTGACCGACTAAATAAGAGCTAATTTCAGTCTCTTGCGGTGCCACTTGAACATTGTCAGAAGATAACCAAGTATTGATCCAAGGAATGGGATTCTGAGTCGCATGAGGATAAGCCACAGCAAGACCGACAGCCTGCATACGTAAGTTAGTAATATACTCGACATATTGACATAAAATGTCTTTATTTAGACCGATCATCGAGCCATCTTTAAACAGGTAATCAGCCCACTCTTTTTCTTGCTCGGCAGCGGCTTTAAATAGGTCAAAACACTCTTGTTCGCACTCTTTTGCTATCTCAACAAATTCAGGGTCGTCTTGACCTGTTCTCAGTAGGTTGATCATATGCTGAGTACTGGTTAAATGCAGTGCTTCATCGCGAGCGATCAGTTTGATGATCTTAGCATTGCCTTCCATTAGCTTTCGTTCAGCAAATGCAAAGGAGCAAGCAAAACTGACATAGAATCGAACAGCTTCAAGGGCATTAACAGACATCAAGCAACGGTACAGCTTCTTTTTAAGCTCCCGTAACTCTACTGTAACGGTTTGACCGTTGACTGTGTGTTCGCCTTCACCGAGACGATGATAGTCGCTGGTTGCAATAATAAGGTCATCATAATAACGAGCAATATCACCGGCACGTTTTAATATCTCTTCATTTTCAACAATATCGTCAAATACAATTCCAGGGTCATTCATAATGTTACGAATAATGTGAGTGTAAGAGCGAGAGTGGACCGTTTCAGAAAAAGACCATGTCTCTATCCAGGTTTCAAGTTCAGGCAGTGACACTATCGGTAGTAGAGCAACATTCGGACTGCGGCCTTGAATTGAATCAAGCAGCGTCTGGTATTTCAGGTTACTAATGAAGATATGCTGTTCGTGTTCTGGAAGGTTATGGTAATCGATTCGATCAGACGAAACATCAACTTCTTCAGGACGCCAGAAGAAAGAGAGTTGTTTTTCAATTAACTTTTCGAATACTTCAAATTTTTGCTGATCATAGCGAGCAACATTGACTGATTGACCAAAAAACATTGGTTCTTTTAATTGGTCGTTTTTTGTTTGGCAAAAGGTACTATAAGCCATGATAACCTCAATAACTTAAGGGAGCATTACGTTGCTCCCTTTAACATTTAATTAGATCTTACAAGATTCACAATCGTCAGCTGGCGCAGTAATGTCGCCTTGAGCATCGCTGGCACCGTCACGAGTATTGTGATAATAAAGTGTTTTCAACCCCATTTTGTATGCTGAAAGTAGGTCTTTTAACAGCAATTTCATGGGTACTTTACCGTTAGGCTGACTGCTTGGGTCATAATTAGTATTGGCTGAGATAGCCTGGTCAACGAATTTTTGCATTATACCAACTAACTGGATATAACCATCATTTGAGCCAATGTTCCACAGTAACTCATAGCTATCTTTTAAGCTGTGGAAATCAGGGACAACCTGTTTCAAAATGCCGTCCTTAGAGGCCTTTACTGAAACAAATCCGCGTGGTGGTTCGATACCGTTAGTGGCATTTGAAATTTGTGATGATGTCTCCGATGGCATCAATGCCGATAATGTAGAGTTACGTAAACCGTGAGTTTGAATATCACTGCGCAATGTTTCCCAATCTAAGTGCAGTGGCTCATCACAGATTTTATCCAGATCAGACTTATAGGTATCAATTGGTAAGATACCTTTAGAGTAAGTGGTCTCATTAAATAGAGGGCATGCACCTTGCTCTTTGGCCAAATTAACAGAGGCTTTTAGCAAATAAAACTGAATGGCTTCAAACGTTTTATGCGTGAGTCCATTGGCACTGCCGTCGGAGTATTTCACGCCATTTTTAGCGAGATAGTAAGCATAATTGATGACACCCACACCTAGAGTACGGCGATTCATTGTGGATTTACGCGCAGCAGGTAGAGGGTAGTCTTGATAATCCAGCAGCGCATCAAGGGCGCGAACAGTCAGTTCAGCCAACTCTTCCAATTCATCTAATGAGTCAATTGCACCTAAGTTGAATGCAGAAAGTGTACATAGTGCAATTTCACCACTGTCATCTTCTACATTACGCAATGGTTTAGTAGGCAGTGCAATTTCCAAGCATAAGTTGGATTGACGAATCGGTGCAACTGCAGGGTCAAAGGGACTGTGTGTGTTGCAGTGATCGACGTTCTGAATATAGATACGGCCTGTTGATGCACGCTCTTGCATTAAGAGCGAAAACAGGTCGATAGCTTTGATGGTTTTGCGTTTAACGGAAGTATCTTGTTCATACTGAACATATAAACGCTCAAACTCATCTTGGTCTGCAAAGAAAGCGTCGTATAAACCCGGAACATCTGATGGTGAGAACAAACTGATGTTGGCACCTTTAATCAGACGCGCGTACATCAGTTTATTGATTTGCACACCGTAATCCATATGACGAACACGGTTCTCTTCAACGCCTCGGTTATTCTTTAGAACTAATAACGATTCAACTTCGCCGTGCCAAATTGGGTAGAACAGGGTAGCAGCACCGCCTCGAACACCACCTTGTGAACAGCACTTTACTGCTGTTTGGAAGTATTTGTAGAATGGGATACAACCGGTATGGAATGCTTCACCACCGCGTATTTCAGAACCCAAAGCACGTATACGACCTGCATTGATGCCAATTCCAGCGCGTTGAGAAACATAACGAACAATAGAGCTGGCTGTCGCATTAATTGAATCTAAGCTGTCATCACACTCAATAAGGACACATGAGCTAAATTGACGAGTAGGGGTACGTACACCAGCCATGATTGGGGTAGGTAGTGAGATTTTAAATAGCGATGCGGCATCATAGAAACGTTTGATGTAGTCTAAACGGTTCTCTTTTGGATACTTTGCAAATAGGCAAGTGGCAATTAATATATAGAGGAATTGAGCACTCTCAAAGATTTCACCAGAAACTCGGTTCTGAACAAAATACTTACCTTCAAGCTGTTTAACTGCAGCATAAGAGAAATTCATATCGCGATTGTGATCAATGAATGAATCTAATATGCCAAACTCTTCAGCTGAGTAATCTTGAAGAAGGTGTTGATCATATTTGCCCATCTCAACCAATTTAGTTACATGGTTAAGTAGGGAGGGAGCTTCAAATTGACCGTAGGCTTTTTTACGAAGATGGAAGATCGCTAAGCGCGCTGCTAAGTACTGATAATCCGGTGTCTCTTCAGAGATGAGATCTGCGGCAGACTTGATAATAGTTTCATGAATGTCAGAGGTTTTCATACCATCATAAAATTGAATGTGTGATTTCAATTCAACTTGAGAGACAGAGACGTTATCCAGCCCTTCTGCTGCCCAATCAATGACGCGGTGGATCTTATCAAGATCTATATTTTCTTTGGTTCCATTGCGCTTAGTAACAGTAAGCTGTTGGTTCATTTTCGTGTATCCCTAACGTAACTGCGTACGGCCATATTATTGTAAATTTATGCATTATTGGCGACGAAATTGTGAACTACTTCACCATAATTGTAGTAGAAAAAAAACGTCTAAAACACTACATGTAGGGGTAGTTCATCAAGTTGGTTACAAGATAGAGGTAAACTTGATATTTATCAAGTGACAGAATGTTGTAAAAGTTGTGGATAAATTTTTTTTTTGCAAGCAAGTAAGTAGATGCTACTCGACGCAATTCAGTGATTACTTGATGTCATGGCTTTGCGTTATTTATTGGACCCGGTATTGATGAAGGAGAAAAAATATTTCGCTTGATCTTTGCATTTGAACAGGGATCAAAAGTTGGCTCTTATTCATAAGAATAATGCCAAATATTTGCCCAAAATTGAGACAAAACTGCTATCAAATAATTGACACTAAGAGGTGAGTATGGCTGCAGTTATTAACTTATTTATTAGTATGAACGATATAATTGACATCGACATTGCTGCCTAATTTATAGGTATCAGTTAATAAATTGTAATGAAGGCCCGTAATCGCTTTTTCTGTTAGCGAAGTGGCATCAATCATTTTTAACATTTCAGAAGGTCGGATGAATTTTTGATGGTCATGGGTTCCTTCTGGGACTAACTTAAGTAACTTCTCTGCCCCTACAATAGCAAAAAGATAAGATTTAACATTACGATTAAGGGTCGAGAAAAAGACATGACCGCCAGGTTTAACCATTTTAGAGCATGCGGCAATAACTGAGGCAGGGTCGGGTACGTGTTCAAGCATCTCCATACAAGTGATCACATCGTACTGCTCAGGATTCTCTTGGGCATGTACTTCAGCTGTGCATTGAACATAGTTTAAAATAGTACCTGTTTCCAATGCATGCAGCCTAGCTACTGTTAATGGCGCTTTTCCCATATCTAGGCCGGTGACTACTGCGCCATGTTTAGCCATACTTTCTGCCAGAATACCGCCACCACAACCGACATCAAGAACCTTTTTGCCAAATAGCCCGTTAGCACGCTCTAAGACAAAATTAAGGCGAAGGGGATTAATTTGATGTAAAGGCTTAAATTCCCCTTCAAAGTCCCACCAGCGCGATGCCATGTCTTCAAATTTCTTTATTTCAGCGGGATCAACATTTAACTGCTCGTTCATAATCTAATTCCTAAGTAATTATCTCAGCATTATAACCAAACTTATTAAAAATACAGCTAACAAAATGACAGAAAATGGGTTGAAAGATAAAAAAAAGAGTGACTAAATTTCAAGCAATTAATCATCTATTGTCGTATTTTATTCAATTTTGGTGTGATTTGAGCCATATTTCAATGAATAATTGAGATTAGAAAGCCAAAAGTACATGAAAGAGCTGCGGAGTAGTGTCGAGGTGTGGTATATTTCCCCTCCTTGCACGTATGATTTTATACGACAGAATGATTGAGGGATATTGGCTCTATGAGCGATCTTGCTAGAGATATCACGCCCGTTAATATTGAAGACGAGCTTAAAAGTTCATACCTAGACTACGCGATGTCAGTTATCGTAGGTCGTGCTCTTCCAGACGTACGTGATGGCCTAAAACCTGCACACCGCCGCGTATTATTCGCGATGA